>NZ_CP150201.1:0-67500 GCF_037967965.1 Streptococcus sp. FSL R7-0248 | reverse complement strand
CAGCTACTTAGATGTTTCAGTTCACTGCGTCTTCCTCTACATTACCTTAACAGTAATGAGTGACAGGCATTACCTGCCGGGTTCCCCCATTCGGACATCTCTGGATCATTGCTCACTTACAGCTCCCCAAAGCATTTCGTCGTTAGTCACGTCCTTCATCGGCTTCTAGTGCCAAGGCATCCACCGTGCGCCCTTATTAACTTAACCTTATTTTGGTCTTTCGACCTAACTCATTAAATATTCACAGCGTTTCGGTTTATTTTCTTGTTACTATCTATATGTAATTAATTACATATGGAATTTGATATAGATATTCAATTTTCAATGGACAATACTTGAATCTTTCGATTCAATGGAGCCTAGCGGGATCGAACCGCTGACCTCCTGCGTGCAAAGCAGGCGCTCTCCCAGCTGAGCTAAGGCCCCACAAGACCTCTCAAAACTAAATAAGAAACTCAAGTACATTCCGTTTTTCCTTAGAAAGGAGGTGATCCAGCCGCACCTTCCGATACGGCTACCTTGTTACGACTTCACCCCAATCATCTATCCCACCTTAGGCGGCTGGCTCCAAAAGGTTACCTCACCGACTTCGGGTGTTACAAACTCTCGTGGTGTGACGGGCGGTGTGTACAAGGCCCGGGAACGTATTCACCGCGGCGTGCTGATCCGCGATTACTAGCGATTCCGACTTCATGTAGGCGAGTTGCAGCCTACAATCCGAACTGAGATTGGCTTTAAGAGATTAGCTTGCCGTCACCGACTCGCAACTCGTTGTACCAACCATTGTAGCACGTGTGTAGCCCAGGTCATAAGGGGCATGATGATTTGACGTCATCCCCACCTTCCTCCGGTTTATTACCGGCAGTCTCGCTAGAGTGCCCAACTGAATGATGGCAACTAACAATAGGGGTTGCGCTCGTTGCGGGACTTAACCCAACATCTCACGACACGAGCTGACGACAACCATGCACCACCTGTCACCGATGTACCGAAGTAACTTTCTATCTCTAGAAATAGCATCGGGATGTCAAGACCTGGTAAGGTTCTTCGCGTTGCTTCGAATTAAACCACATGCTCCACCGCTTGTGCGGGCCCCCGTCAATTCCTTTGAGTTTCAACCTTGCGGTCGTACTCCCCAGGCGGAGTGCTTAATGCGTTAGCTGCGGCACTGAATCCCGGAAAGGATCCAACACCTAGCACTCATCGTTTACGGCGTGGACTACCAGGGTATCTAATCCTGTTCGCTCCCCACGCTTTCGAGCCTCAGCGTCAGTTACAGACCAGAGAGCCGCTTTCGCCACCGGTGTTCCTCCATATATCTACGCATTTCACCGCTACACATGGAATTCCACTCTCCCCTTCTGCACTCAAGTTTGACAGTTTCCAAAGCGAACTATGGTTAAGCCACAGCCTTTAACTTCAGACTTATCAAACCGCCTGCGCTCGCTTTACGCCCAATAAATCCGGACAACGCTCGGGACCTACGTATTACCGCGGCTGCTGGCACGTAGTTAGCCGTCCCTTTCTGGTAAGCTACCGTCACAGTGTGAATTTTCCACTCTCACACTCGTTCTTGACTTACAACAGAGCTTTACGATCCGAAAACCTTCTTCACTCACGCGGCGTTGCTCGGTCAGGGTTGCCCCCATTGCCGAAGATTCCCTACTGCTGCCTCCCGTAGGAGTCTGGGCCGTGTCTCAGTCCCAGTGTGGCCGATCACCCTCTCAGGTCGGCTATGTATCGTCGCCTAGGTGAGCCGTTACCTCACCTACTAGCTAATACAACGCAGGTCCATCTTGTAGTGGAGCAATTGCCCCTTTCAAATAAATGACATGTGTCATCCATTGTTATGCGGTATTAGCTATCGTTTCCAATAGTTATCCCCCGCTACAAGGCAGGTTACCTACGCGTTACTCACCCGTTCGCAACTCATCCAAGAAGAGCAAGCTCCTCTCTTCAGCGTTCTACTTGCATGTATTAGGCACGCCGCCAGCGTTCGTCCTGAGCCAGGATCAAACTCTCATTAAAAATTTAATAATTGTTCGAGCGTTAACTCATTACCGTCATCTGACGATTTATTCTTGTAAATTGACAGGTTATAATTTCTTCTATCATAACCCTGCACTTGGTTTCTTATTCAGTTCTCAAAGGTCTTTGTCTCTCTTAAGACAACTCCTATATTCTAGCAAATCTAGAATAGTTTGTCAACACTTTTTTCGAAGTTTTTTTACTTCTCGTGTTCGCCGCCCCTTCCGAAACAGCTTATTTATAATATCATCTCTGACTTATCTTGTCAATAACTTTTTAAAGTTTTTTTCAAACTTTTTCAGTTACTGAACAATTTCCTTGAGACTTTATTAGTCTATCAAGTTTGTGAACCAATGTCAATACTTATTTTCTATGCAATAAGTGAAAGCAAAAAAGAAGATCTCTAGTATCTCCTTTTTTCATTTTTTATAGAGCTGCTCGCATGCGTGCTTGTGAATTTTCGACATTTCGTATTGAGCGCGGTAAGAACGCACGGATGTCATCTTCTTTATAACCCACTTGCAATCTCTTATCATCAATTAAGATTGGACTTTTCAAGATTCTTGGGTTTTCTTGAATCAAATCAATCACTTCACTAACACTGAGCTCGTCGATATCACAATTTAGAGCTTTAGCATAGCGATTTTTTGATGAAACAATGCTCTCAACACCATTCTCTGTTTTTGATAGGATGTTTAAGATTTCTTCTTTTGTAAGTGGTTCTTTACCAAGGTTTTGTTCTTTATAAGGAAGTTGATGGTTGTTCAACCATGTTTTTGCTTTTTTACAACTTGTACAACTTGAGATTGTATAAATCTTAATCATGTTAATTCTCTCTTTCTGTCACATGATACTATTATCTTATCATTGTCCTTAGTTTAAGAAATCGGTCTAGCGACCTATTTTGAATCTAAGGGGACTTTTTCAATTATCATAGATTTTTTTTACTTAGATTAAATCAAAGAGAAAAAGAGCTCTTCGGCTCTTTTACACTTATTCTTCAATTTCAATGGTTGAATCAAGGTCCAAAACAAGTTCATCAGATGTTTCTTCAACTTGTGCTTCTTCAACACTATCCTCTTCATCTGGTTCAATCAAACCATAGTGTACACGTACTTTATGATCAATTTCTTCAAAAATATCTGGATGATCTGCCAAATATTTTTTAGCATTTTCAGATCCTTGACCAATCTTCTCTCCATTATATGAGAACCACGCTCCGGCTTTTTGAATAATTCCTAAATCACTAGCGATTTTTACAAGCTCACCTGTTTGTGAAATCCCTTCACCATACATAATTTCGACAAAGGCTTCTTTAAATGGTGGGGCAACCTTGTTTTTGACAACCTTGATTTTAGTTTCCTTACCAACATTTTGGTCTTTTTTATCACCAGTCCCTTTGATTTGCGTATTTCCACGTACATCAAGACGTACTGATGCATAGAATTTTAGAGCACGTCCACCAGGGGTTGTTTCTGGATTACCAAACATAATACCAACTTTTTCACGTAATTGGTTAATGAAGATAGCAATTGTTTTTGTTTTATTGATAGAAGCAGAAAGCTTACGCATGGCTTGACTCATCATACGCGCTTGAAGTCCGACATGACTGTCACCAATATCTCCATCAATTTCTGCACGAGGTACCAAGGCTGCAACTGAGTCAACAACAACCAAATCAACTGCACCAGAGTCAATCAGCTTACCAGCAATTTCGAGACCTTGTTCACCTGAATCAGGTTGTGACAAAAGAAGCTCATCGATATTAACACCTAGGGCTGCCGCATAAGCAGGGTCAAGGGCATGCTCTGCATCGATAAAGGCAGCGATTCCGCCTTCTTTTTGTGTCTGAGCAACAGCATGGAGGGCTACAGTCGTTTTACCTGATGATTCTGGTCCGTAAATTTCGATAATACGACCTTTAGGATAACCACCTGCACCAAGAGCAATATCCAAAGCTAGCGAGCCTGAGCTCATAACCTGAACCTTCTGCTCTGCACGCTCACCAAGACGCATAACTGCTCCCTTACCAAAATCTTTTTCAATATTCTTCAAAGCATCATCAAGTGCTTTACGACGCTCATCTCCAAATTTCTTTGTGATTTCTTCTGTTTTCTTTGTTTTCTTAGCCACTTATTTTCCTCTTCTTTCTATAGTTAAAGACAAACTTAAATCAAGTTGTCTCTTGTAATAAAGCTTGGCGAACTAGGTTAAAGGCATAGAGGGTACTAATATATCTAACGTCAGAACGACTTCTTCCACCTATAACAACCTTGATTGACCTTACTTGATTCCTATCAGCAATACCAATAAATACTGTACCTGCTGGGTGTCCTTCTAATGAATCTGGTCCAGCTACACCGGTAAGTGCAATTCCGTAATCGCTATCTGTTTTAGCTCGGGCACCTTCAGCCATTTTTTCTGCAGTAAAATGACTGACAACACCATGTTCTTCTAGTTGCGACAAGGGAATATCCAACATTTTAGATTTTTCTTCAATGCTGTAAGTAACAAAGCCGCCTTTTAATACTTGTGAGGCTCCTGAAAAATCAGCAATACTAGCCTGAAATAAACCTGCTGTTAGGCTTTCAGCTGCAGTGATAGTCTTGCCATGGTTCTTAAACAAACGGAAAGTTTCAAATGCTAAACTATTAGACTCTCCATATCCGTAAATAAAATCAGATAAGGATTTGCCATCTAGAGTTTTAGTAGAACGAATTTGTTTTTCTAAAACATCTAGTTTTTGATCTGCTTCTTCTCGTGAAGAAGCCTTTGTTGACAAGCGAAGTGTTACTTCCCCCACTTTAGCGTATGGAGCTATGGTTGGATCTGTTTGGTTAACAATAAAATCCTTCAGAATAGTCACCAATTGACTTTCTCCAACGCCAAAGAATCTTAGGACTCTCGAATAAAGACTTGCGTGATTCTCAGTAAGTGCTGGAACAAGTTCCTGATTCACCATAGGTTTAAGTTCACTTGGTGGCCCAGGTAGGACTACATAGGTCACCCCTTGAGTAGTAATGACGCCTCCAACTGCAAGACCTGTAGGATTTTGCAAGGGGATAGCCCCCTCAACAATTTGCGCTTGACGTTCATTATTAGGCGTTCGTGTGTGTTTAGGGCGAGTAGCAAAGAAACTGTCCAGCTTTTTACTTGCCTCCTCATCAAAAACAAGTTTTTTTCCTAAGAACTTAGCTAGGGTTTGCTTGGTTAAATCGTCCTCCGTAGGGCCAAGTCCTCCACAAAGTATGACTAAGTCACTACGTTTACTAGCTTGGTCTAGAACTGAGAGTAGGCGGTTTTCATTGTCTCCTACTGCTGTGTGAAAATACACGTCAATTCCTAGTTCAGCTAGTTTCTCAGATAAAAATTGGGCATTGGTATTGGTGATTTGCCCAGTTAGGATTTCGGTTCCTACTGCAATCAATTCAGCTTTCATTGGTTCACCTATATTACTATTCGTAAAATAATCTCAAAAACATGTTCGTTTATAAACTAACATGTTTTTCTCGTCTTGTCAATCAAATCTACTCATTTATTTGAAGTCACAGTTATTTTCATGATCATTCACAAATCCTGCGGCTTGCAGAAATGAATATATAGTAGTCGGTCCTAAAAATTTGAACCCTCTCTTTTTTAGATTTTTGGCAATCTGTTGGGATAAATCAGTTGATGATGGGACGTCCTTATATGTGGGAACATTATTTACCAAGGGCTTTCCGTCAAAGAACTGCCAAAAATAATGGGACAAGGAGCCAAATTCATCTTGGAGTTTTAGTACTTGTTTGGCATTATTTACGGTTGCTTCTAGCTTAAGTTTGTGACGAATAATATCCGGATTTTGAAGCGCTTCTTCAAGTTCACTTAGGCTAAACTGGGCAACACGCTCAATATCATAGTTATGAAAAACACGATTAAAGGCCTGACGTTTATTTAAAACAGTTAACCAAGAAAGTCCTGACTGATAACTTTCTAAGCAAAGTAGCTCAAAAAGTTTTTGATCGTCACCAATAGGCTTTCCCCACTCCTTGTCATGATAATCACAATATAATTTATTGTTTGTTGGTACCCAAAGACAACGATTGACCATTGCTTACCTCATTTCATCAACATCTTAAGAGCTGATTTAATGTATTGCTCTGCCGTTTCATTAGTACCTTCGAAGAAGGCTTTGATTTTCTTAAGTTCTGCAGCTTTATAACCAAGAGCAAGCAAAGCTTCCATAGCCTCATCCAACTGATGATTTCCTTCAGGTTGACTTGGTGTCGTCTTGGTCGTTTCTGTTGGTAACTCTGCAAATTTCCCTGCCAAGTCCAAAACCATTTGCTGGGCTGTCTTTTTACCAATCTTTGGAAACTTCATCAGGTACTTGATGTCACTATTATCAATGGCAGCCACCAAGCCTTGATTATCATCTACAGCAACAATAGCTAGAGCAGTCGTCGGACCTATTCCAGAAACTGAAATAAGCTTAAGGAAGACTTCTTTTTCATCTTCAGTATGGAAACCAAAAAGAAGGTGGGCGTCATCCCTAATAACCTGATGAAGGTAGACTTGGATAGTCTGATTCATCTGGTCAGAAAAACTATATGGGTTCGCTACAGTGACAATATAACCTAGGCCGTTTGCTTCTATAACAATATACTTGGCAGTAATTTTCACTAGAGTTCCCTTGATGTAATCATACATAGCGTGTGATTTCCTTTCTCGTTCGTATCTTCAATGGATTGCTTTGTTATTTTATACTTATAAGATAATTGTCTTGAGTGTTTATTTTGTCATCTCAAGCACTGCTGTACTATTGTAACAAAAAATCCACTCGAAAGTGGATTATGTTTGCTCTATTTTAAGGATGACTACTCGTCTTTAAAGTATCTGTAATCATCTTCAAGCCTAATAGAATATATGTTACAACGCCTAAAGTAAAGGCAATGCTAGAAACATTTACTAGGGCATTCTCCAAACTTGGTCGACCTAACCAAGCCAAAATATAGAAAATCAAGCTAGTCGCTAAAAATGTTAAGCCAACAAGTAAAAAGTGTTTATTAGTTTTTGTTAGGTGTCTCATCACTCTACCTCCTAACTTAAAAATCAGTCAATCATCCTACAATGATGTGCTAAAACATTAGAAGATTCCTTGTCTTCACCACTATTATAAATCTAACGTTCCTATTCGTAAAGTAAGACGAAAAAAAGTTTTAATACTTCCCTAGGTCACGTAGACTAGTATGATTTTCTTGAATTCGACGGAACATTTTTTCCATATCAGACTTTGTAAAGTTGACAAGTACAGGACGTCCGTGAGGGCAATTGTAGGGGTTTTTACACTGTGCAAGCTGTACTAGAAGGTCACGCGCAGAGTAATCATCGAGAGCATGATTGGCCTTGATTGAACGTTTACAACTCATCATGATGGCTAACTCAGCACGGTAGGTTTTGACAGACACTTCATTCGTCAAAAGAAGCATGTCGCACATCTCATAGACTGCAGATTCAATCTCTTCTTCCTTCATCCAGATAGGATGTTCACGAAGAATGAAGGTGTTATTCCCATAAGGCTCTAAATAGATACCAACCTGGTTAAGAAGAGGCATTTTTTCTTGTAAACTAATGTAATCCGAACCTGAAAATTCAAAGAGATAGGGAACCAAAAGCTGTTGTAAACTACTGTCAACCTCACCAATCTTTTCGCGATAGTACTCATACTTGACACGTTCTTGGGCAGCATGCTGGTCAATGATGTAAAGTCCACCTTGTCCTTGAGCAAAGAGATAGGTTCCATGCATTTGACCAAAAAACTCCAACTCAGGGAAGGTTGATGTTTCCTCATTGTCCAGATTTTCAAGCATGCGCTTCATTTTCGACTTGTTTTTATAATCAAGTTTTTCGTGTTCACTATCACTTTCATCTGCTGAACGTTGTGCTTGTTTAACAGAAGGTTGCGGTTTGTTTTCTACCGATGAAACTGGAGACTCTGACACGAGTGGTTTGATATCCTCTTGGACTGTCTCTGGTTTGACAAAGAAATCATTACGACTGCTATCATAATAAAGATTGGTTTGTTTGAGTGGAAGACTGGTTTGAACCGGCTTAGTTGCACCTCTAGTACTAGACTTGGCTAGATTTTCAAGGGCATCCGGAATCAAATCCTGCTCTCTAAGGCTTTGAGCAATGGCAGAGCTGATGAGGGCCATAAGCTCCTTTTCTTTAGAGATACGTACTTCCTGCTTTGTTGGGTGAACATTGACATCAGCCAAATAAGGATCAATCTGAATATCAATAACCGCAATAGGGAAGCGCCCTACCATGAGTTTAGAACCATAACCATCAAAAATAGCACGGTTAAGTAGGAAGTTTTTTATATAACGTCCGTTAATGAGAATCGTGATGTAGTTACGATTTGCACGAGTTAATTCAGGAAGGCTGACATAGCCAGAAACTTCAAAATCAAGGTCAGAATTTGAAATTTCCACCATTTTTTTAGCTGTTGTCAAACCATAAATCCCGGCAATAGCTTGACGGAGGTCTCCAGTACCTGAGGTCTGTGTCAACTGACGACCGTCATTAAGCAAGGTGAAGGCAACTTCGGGATGAGCTAGACTCAGACGATTGACAACATCAACAATATGAGCCAACTCAGCCTGTAAACTCTTCATATACTTGAGACGAGCTGGGGTGTTATAAAATAAGTTTTCAACGGTAATCTTTGTTCCAACTGGTGTTGAAATAGGATCCTGACTCTCAATTTCCCCACCCTTAGCAACCAGTTTAGTCCCATAGGCTTCTCCATCAGCCGCCGTCACAATGGTAAGATGACTGATAGAAGCTATTGATGGCAGGGCCTCACCTCGAAAACCAAGAGTTCGAATACGAAAGAGGTCTCCTTGATTTTTGATTTTACTCGTTGCATGACGGCGCAAACTCATAGCCACGTCAGCTTGAGCCATTCCTTCACCATTGTCTGTGATTTGAATTTTTGAGAGGCCTGATTCTTCAACTTCAATAGTAATCTGGGTGCTGCCTGCATCAATAGCATTTTCCACCAGCTCTTTAACTACACTAGCTGGTCGCTCTACGACCTCTCCAGCAGCAATCTGATTGGCTAGAACTTCAGGCAATTCGATGATTTTTGGCATAATTATTTTTTCTCCCTTCTAAAAGGTTGATACATTCACTGGTGCTGACTGTTACTTATGCTTCCTATACAACCATAACTCACACACAACTGTTAGCCAAGATAAGGCTGTGGCTATAACAATCATATCCCCATGACGAAGGTTGAACCAAATGAGCCCAGAAAAAATCAAGAGGTAGATGATTTGGAAAATCCATTGGTAGGTTTTAGGCGAGCTTGTAGAATCCATAAACTGCTTAACAAAGAAATAAAACAAGAGCAAGTTCAGTGTTAGTGCCTTTTCAAAAGGTGTAAAAAAACTCAAAATCAGACTGCAGGCAAGAAAAATTCCTGCTAACCATTTCATTATAGATTTCATGTGATTACCTCGTCAGTACGTTTTCATTAAGTATAGGGGTTTTCTAAAATATTTTCAACCACTTAGACACCATATAGGACCACATAGACAAACGCTATTGCTGTGGGCTAGTAAATAGTGTTTAATAAAGGTGTGAAAGGGAGGAGGCCTCCTCAATTACAAACAAGAAAGGATCGTTATGAAAATAAAAGTTCAGATTGACTCGGTATTTCAAGAAGAGACGTTGCAGATTCAGGCACCTAGTCGGACGCCAAAGATTCAGCAAGTCGTCGAGTTTGTCGAAAGTTTGGATGACAACCACCGACTCAAAGGAAAAAAAGATGGAGAAACTTATCTTATCGAACCCAAAGCTATTTCCAGAATTTACATCGAAAATCGACAAGTTCTAGCTGAAACTATTCAAGGAGAGTACCCCTTAGGCTTACGTCTCTATCAAGTTTTAGAAAAACTGCCATCTTACTTTATCAAAATTTCACAATCAGAGATTGTCAACCTCAAAGAAATTGAACGCTTCAACATCACCCCTAACGGCCTCGTAGAAATTCACCTTAAAAACAAGGAAACTACCTACTCATCACGCCGTTACCTCAAAGCAATAAAGGAGAAATTACAATGAAAAAGCAACTTTTTAAATCAGGTACAAATGGCATCCTTATCGGACTTGCCGTATCCATGGTCATGTCTCTTATCTGGGCACCAAGCTACATGCCTCTAAATCCTCACTCAGCCATTGGACAATGGATGACGTCACATCAGGTTCACGGATCTATAGCATTGGCCTACTGCCTCATCACTTGGTTTGCTATCGGTATCCTTTTTGAAATCGCTAGTTATATTTTTCGTAAAGCTGAATGGAGTTTGCTTCGTGCAACCCTCACTCACTATGCCTTAACCTGTCTAGGTTTCATTCCACTAGCTACCCTCAGCGGATGGTTTCCTCTACGTTTAACTTTCTACTTGGAGCTAGTCATTGAATTCAGCCTTATCTATCTCCTCGTTTGGGTCTTCTCTTATTGGAAAATGAAAAAGGATATTGAACAACTCAACCAAGAATTGAAACACCTATAAAAGACAAGAAGCCTGTCAATTGACAAGCTTCTTTTATAGTTTCTGTTTTAAATCTGCTACAGCCATCATGACCTGCATAGGTGTCATGTTGTAAATGTCTAAATCACGCAACTCTTGAAGAACTGGATTTTCAGTAAAATCATCAAAGAGAGAGATTTGCTCGTTGACATGTGTTTCAGTGGCAGGCTTCTCTTGAGGCAATACCTTTTCCTGAGGTTGGATGGCAACTGTCTCGCCCTCTAGTTGTGTCAAGATAGTGTCAGCACGTTCCAGTAAATCTGCTGGTAAACCTGCAATCTTAGCTACATGAATACCATAAGATTTGTCGGCTGGTCCATCAACAATCTTGTGAAGGAAAGTCACTTCACCGTCCTTTTCAAGTGTCGCCACATGAACGTTGACAAGGTGTGTCAAAGTATTTGACAGAGCTGTCAACTCATGATAATGGGTCGCAAACATGGTTTTAGCCCCCACCTTGTCATGAATAAACTCAATGATAGACTGGGCCAGAGCCATACCGTCATAGGTGGCTGTCCCACGTCCCAACTCATCAAAAATAATCAAGGAATTAGGTGTCGCTCGCTTAATGGCCTGATTAGCCTCCATCATCTCAACCATGAAGGTCGACTGACCTGAAATCAGATCATCTGCAGCACCAATACGTGTATAGATAGCATCAAAAACTGGCAAATCAATACTATCTGCTGGCACATAAGACCCCATCTGAGCCATAACTACTGACAAGGCTAACTGACGCATATAGGTAGATTTACCACTCATATTTGGTCCTGTAATGAGCTGAACATTGGTCTGACTGTCAAAGGTAATCGTGTTTGGAATGTATTCCTGAACGCCCATAACCTTCTCAACCACCGCATGACGACCTTGATCAATAACGATACGATGCTCATCATTGAACACAGGACGAACATAATGATTAGTCTCTGCTGTAACAGCCAAACTTTGAAGCACATCGACGGTCGCAATGGCCTTAGCCAAAGATTGCAAACGGTCAATATAGCGTTCAACCTGCTCACGGACACGCATGAAAATATCATACTCTAGCGTTGATGATTTTTCACGCGCCTCAAGCATTTCACCTTCAATTTTAGCCAACTCAGCAGTTCCAAATCGCTCTGAATTTTTCAGAGTTGCCTTGCGGAAGAAATGGTCAGGAACCAAGCTAAGGTTAGAGTTGGTCACATGGAAGTAATAACCATCTTTACGGTTATAATCAATCTTTAGTGTTGTAATACCAGACGCTTCACGTTCTTTGGCTTCGATATCTGCAATCCATGAGGTTCCCTCACTCATCACCTTGCGATACTTGTCCAAGGTCTCATCAAAACCAGCACGGATAATGCCACCTTCTGTAATGGTTGCAGGAGCATCTGGATCAATAGCCGACCGAATCAATCTCTCTAATTCTGGCAGAGCATCTAACTCTTGTAAAAGACGTGACAAGGCATCGTCATTAAAAGACTCCAAAATCGCCTTAATCACCGGTACTTGAGCCAAAGTATGACCTAGCTGAATCAAATCTTTTGGATTAGCCTTGCCAAAGGAAACACGACTGGCCAGGCGCTCAATATCGTAAACACCTTTTAGACTCTCAGTCAAGTCACTACGCTCAAAGAAATTGTCCAAGAAAACTTGGATAATATTCTGACGCTCGGTGATAGTGGCTTGATTCACTAAAGGACGATCAATCCAAGTTCGCAAGAGACGCATTCCCATAGCTGTCTTGGTTTCATCCAAGAGCCAGAAAAGAGATCCGTGTTTCTTGCCCGTTCTAGCATTTTCCAGTAAATCCAAACTTGACTTGGTCGCATAGGACATCTGCAAGTAATCTTTAATCTCATAGTGCTGAGCCTTTTGTAAATGACTGAGCTCTCGCATCTGAGTACGATGAACATACTGGAGAAGTTTACCCGCCACACTGCTTTCCAAATCTGTCAAACTAGTGTCAATCAAGTGGACATCATCGTAAACCTCTGTTTCCTTGGAGAGTAGAAGGTTGAGTTGCTTCACCAAAACTTGTTCGTCAGCTTCAGGTAAATCATAACCAACCACTACTTCACGTGCCTTAAGATTCTGAATTTCACTGCAAACTGAACTAAAATCATCCAACTCTGTCGCAAAAAATTCACCCGTTGATACATCCATATAGGCCAGGCCGAATCGACTTCCAACCTTGTCAATGGCTACTAAGAAATTGTTGGCATTATCAGGTTTAGAGCTGTCAACCACTGTCCCTGGCGTGATAACCTGAACTACCTCACGCTTAACCACGCCAACAGCCTGTTTAGGGTCCTCCATCTGCTCAGCAATGGCTACTTTGTAGCCCATCTCAACCAAGACATCAATATAGGCTTGAGCCGAATGATAAGGAACACCTGCCATAGGAATGGGTTTATCTGCGTTCTTATTACGACTGGTTAGGCTAATTTCCAAAATCTGGGCAGCCTTAACGGCATCATCGTAAAATAATTCGTAAAAATCCCCCATCCGAAACAGCAAAAAAGCATCTGGATAATTTTCCTTGATATCCAAATACTGCTGCATTCCTGGAGATATCTTTTCCTTAGCCATGTCTTAACTCCTCGTTAATCTTTTCTTCGATAGACTTGGTCACATATTGAATCAAGTCACTGGCATCTTGCATCTTTTGACGGTAATCCTGAACAATGGGCAAATTTTCCAACTCATTCTGAATCAAATCTGCCTGCTCACCTGCCTCCTCATAGGCACGTTGTTTCTCAATTTTTTGAAAAAGCACCGCTTCTTGTTGATAGGCCTTCATCTGTCCAGCCAGAAAACTAATCTGAGGGATCTGTCCAATAGCTTTCTCAGCCTCTTGAAAAGCAAGAACCGCCTCATGGTGTTTGAGGAGGTCGATTAACTCTTCTTTGGCTTTTTGGAAATCCTGATGGGGAGTCTTCATCAGTGAAACTCACTTTCCAATCTTTCAGCAACCACTGCGTCCTTACAGATTACCAATAGGGTATCTGCGCCAGCAACAGTTCCTAAAATTTCAGGATTGCCGTCACTATCAATCAGGTTAGCCAAAACATCTGCTTCACCCAATTCTGTATGGAGAACCAGCATAAACTGAGCACGGGAAACTGATTTGACATAGTCCTTAACCGTAGGATCCAAACTTGAAAGCACATGCTCAGACAAACTATAGTAAAGTTTACCTTCCTCATCACGAAGCTTCAACAGACCAATCTCACGCAAATCACGTGACAAGGTAGCCTGTGTAACCGTGATACCTTCCGCCTCTAGGCGTTGCTTAATTTCCTCTTGTGTCCCAATCTTATCTCTTGAAATCATCTGTTTGATAACAGCTTGACGATCTCTCTTCATTATCTTTCCTCTTTTTATGTATATTCCTTGCATATTATAACAGAATTTTTGTATTTTTTCATGAAATACTTCCTAATAGATGCTTTCTTGTCCCTACCCTATTAACTAAAATAATGGTAAAATAGATTCGAATGACAAGATTTGAAATGGAGTACCTATGAATACTAAAGAACTCATTGCAGCAGAAATTACTAAAGTTGTTCCTGAATTGGAGCAAGAAAACATTCAAAATCTGCTTGAAACCCCTAAAAATGCTGACATGGGGGACCTTGCCTTCCCTGCCTTCTCATTGGCAAAAGTCTTACGCAAGGCCCCTCAAATGATTGCAGCAGACATCGCTGAAAAAATTGATGCTTCAAACTTTGAAAAAGTTGAAGCTGTTGGTCCTTACATCAACTTCTTCCTTGATAAATCAAAAATCTCGGCGGACGTTCTTGGACAAGTCATCGCTCAAGGTAGCCACTACGCTGACCAAAACATCGGTCACGGACGTAACATTGCCTTTGATATGTCTAGTCCTAACATCGCTAAACCTTTCTCTATCGGTCACTTGCGTTCAACAGTTATCGCTGACGCTCTTGCCAACATCGTAGCTAAACAAGGCTACAAACCAGTCCGCATCAATCACTTGGGTGACTGGGGTAAACAGTTTGGTATGCTGATTGTTGCCTATAAGAAATGGGGTAGCGAGGAAGCTGTCAAAGCCAACCCTATCAATGAACTTCTTCAACTTTATGTGCGTATCAATGCCGAAGCTGAAAAAGACCCATCTGTAGATGAAGAAGCTCGTGAATGGTTCCGTAAATTGGAAGCTGGTGACGAGGAAGCAACTGCCCTCTGGCAATGGTTCCGTGACGAAAGCTTAGTAGAATTCAACCGTCTCTATGATGAACTTGGTGTTTCATTTGATAGCTACAACGGTGAAGCTTTCTACAATGATAAGATGGATGAAGTCGTTGACATCTTGACAGAAAAAGGACTTCTCCAAGAATCTCAAGGTGCCCAAGTGGTTAACCTTGAAAAATACGGTATCGAACACCCAGCCCTCATCAAAAAATCAGATGGTGCAACCCTTTACATCACACGTGACTTGGCTGCTGCCCTCTACCGTAAACGTACTTACGACTTTGCCAAAGCCATCTATGTGGTTGGTAATGAACAATCTGCCCACTTCAAACAGTTGAAAGCTGTTCTTAAAGAAATGGGCTACGACTGGTCTGACGATATGACTCACGTTGCCTTTGGTCTTGTAACTAAGAACGGTAAGAAATTGTCAACTCGTAAGGGTAACGTTATCTTACTTGAGCCAACTATCGCTGAAGCTGTTAACCGTGCTCAAGCTCAAATCGAAGCTAAGAATCCAAACTTGCCTAACAAGGAAGCTGTTGCCCACGCTGTTGGTGTCGGAGCTATCAAGTTCTACGACCTTAAAACAGACCGCATGAATGGTTATGACTTCGACCTTGATGCCATGGTATCCTTCGAGGGGGAAACTGGACCTTACGTACAGTATGCACACGCTCGTATCCAATCTATCTTGCGCAAGGCTGACTTCACGCCATCTACAGATGCCACATACAGCCTAAACGACGTTGAAAGCTGGGAAATCATCAAACTCATCCAAGACTTCCCACGTATCATCAACCGTGCATCAGATAACTTTGAACCATCTATCGTTGCTAAATTTGCTATCAGCTTGGCCCAAGCCTTCAACAAATACTACGCGCACACACGTATCTTGGACGAAAGCCCAGAACGTGACAGCCGTTTGGCTCTTTGCTACGCAACAGCAACAGTCCTCAAAGAAGCCCTTCGCCTTCTCGGTGTTGAAGCTCCAGACGAGATGTAATCTATACTTAAAACGCCTAAGGGCGTTTTTTAATTGCCAAAAAAAGAACCCAACACATGATGTTGAGCTCTTTTGGAGATTATGAAAAAGAAAAGTTCGTTGTTCTACAAAAAGTGTAAGCCAACGAGACTTACTGAACAAAGTTCAGTAAAAGTTATTTAGGAGACTTAAAGTATAACCTCCCTACCTTAAAGAAACCTTAAATCGCAGAAAAAAATCCCCAAAGGGATTTTCACAGCAGCCCAGAGACCACTGAAAAGATACGATTGTACAGGCTTTCCAACCTCTTCTTCCTAATCCTCCAAGGTGACCGCTTGTCCAATAGAATCTTTATATAACTATATTACCTTGTTTTGGAAGGGTTTTCAAGTATTTTCTTAAAATATCCTAATAAAACCTCAAAAATAAGAAAAAAGCCTAGATTTCTAGACTTTCTTCGGGGAGATTTGTTATGAAAAAATTATGTTTACCTCTAGCTCACAAAAGCTAGTTGCTTTATTAGAATGATTATAATATATCTTAATAAGATTAAATTTAACTTAAGAATAGGGATTCTAAATTAAATTGGTAAACAATACAATGTGAAATTATAATACCACTTTCACAGAGTGATTCTGTCACCTATCGTCCACGTCTAGCTAAATCTGTTCCAAATTTATATCCTGAACTAAATGATGCTACTGCTAGACTTCCTAAACCAATAGCAACCATAATTGGTGCAACACCTCCTTGAATTTCCTGTAATTCTTTTTTACTCAACTCATATTTTTTAGACATCTTTTTCTCCTAGCATTTTCAAAATTAATATAATCAAGATTAAGAGCATCGCTATATTTGGAACATCGATGGATAACATCCATGATGGAACTTTAATATAACCCAAATCGCTCATCATTCGTGCAATATTATAGAGCAGGCTTATTAAAAGAATAATTAACTCTGGTAGATATTTTACAAGCTCTTTAAACATTGTCTGCCTCCAATGATTCTTGAATGTTAAGGACGATTAGCATAATAACCTGCTGCAATCCCTGCAGCACCACTTGCTGCTATAACACCTGCAACGCCACCAATGACCTTCCAACCTACGACAACTCCACCAATTACAATCGGTGCAAGACCTCCGTTAACCATCATCAATTCTTCATCTTGAAGAGTAACACAGTTTACATTTTCTAAATTCAATACCATCCAATTCTCCTTTTCTATTTTTAGAATTATAATAACGAGTGTCATTATTCTTTCCACTCGCTAGCTCGTTGGTATTCTCTCGAGCTATGTTATTATTATAATTTGTCAATCAAACAAAAAATAGTGACATAAATGTCACCATCAAAAAAAGCAGGTCTAGCCTGCTTTTTGCTATTTTGTTTAGATTAATCACCCAAACCGATGCGTTCGAAGATTTCATCAACACGTTTAGTGTAGTAAACTGGATTGAAGATTTCGTCGATTTCTTCTTGAGTGAGGCGAGAAGTTACTTCTGGATCTGATTCAAGAAGTGGTTTGAAGTCTACTTGGTTATCCCATGATTGAGCAGTCTTCGGTTGAACAAGGTCGTAAGCTTGCTCACGCGTCATGCCTTTTTCAATCAAAGTCAGCATCGCACGTTGACTGAAGATCAAACCAAACGTAGAGTTCATGTTGCGGATCATGTTTTCTGGGAAGACTGTCAAGTTCTTAACGATGTTTCCAAAACGGTTAAGCATGTAGTCAATCAAGATGGTTGTGTCTGGTGTGATGATACGCTCCGCTGATGAGTGAGAGATATCACGTTCATGCCAGAGTGACACATTTTCATAAGCTGTTACCATGTGACCACGGATGACACGTGCAAGACCTGTCATGTTTTCAGAACCGATTGGGTTGCGTTTGTGAGGCATTGCTGAAGACCCTTTTTGACCTTTGGCAAAGAACTCTTCCACTTCACGTTGTTCTGATTTTTGAAGACCACGGATCTCAGTCGCCATACGCTCGATAGAAGTTGCGATGCTAGCAAGAACTGCAAAGTACTCAGCGTGAAGGTCACGAGGAAGTACCTGTGTTGAGATTTCTTGAGCACGGATACCAAGTTTGTCGCAGACGTATTTTTCAACGAATGGTGGGATGTTGGCAAAGTTACCAACCGCACCAGAAATCTTACCAGCTTCCACACCAGCAGCCGCATGCTCGAAACGCTCGATGTTGCGTTTCATTTCGCTGTACCAAGTGGCCAATTTAAGACCAAAAGTTGTAGGCTCAGCGTGCACACCGTGGGTACGACCCATCATGATGGTGAACTTGTGTTCTTTCGCTTTGTCAGCGATGATGTTGGTGAAGTTTTCAAGGTCACGACGGATGATGTCGTTGGCTTGTTTGTAGAGGTAACCATAGGCAGTATCTACCACGTCAGTAGATGTCAAACCATAGTGAACCCACTTACGCTCTTCGCCAAGAGTCTCAGAAACCGCACGTGTGAAGGCAACCACATCGTGACGCGTTTGCTGCTCGATTTCCAAAATACGGTCGATGTCAAAGTCCGCTTTTTCACGAATCAAAGCCACATCTTCCTTAGGGATTTCCCCCAACTCAGCCCATGCTTCGTCAGCCAAGATTTCCACCTCAAGCCAAGCACGGTATTTATTTTCTTCACTCCAAATGTTCGCCATCTCAGGGCGGCTATATCTATCAATCATATTTTCTTTTCCTTTCTTTGTTTAAGTTATATGTTAACGATACTCTATCAAAATCCAAGTCTTTAGAATGTTCTATTTTCCTGATTTAACTATCTTTCCCCAGATTAATAAAGTACTTTGATACCTTTTTAGCTTCTTCCTTAGTATTGTAATCAAGTTCTGGACGAGATAAAACATTTTTCAAGACTCGTCTTACATATTCATCAACCATGATTGATGTATTTTCAATATCAACAGCCGAATAATTGACTTTGTTACCATGGGATTGTTTACTTCGTATTCTAAATGCTTTTTTTATTGTATTAAAAATACTTTTGTTCTCATTTTCGATTTCATCCTCTGTGCTATTACTCGAAAGTAACAGAGCATTAGCAAGAAAAGTCTGCTCTTGTACAGTAAGGTCTAATAAATTCTTAGTTACTTCTTGTAAAGTTTTTTCGATTTTTGTACTCTTCATTCCTTCAAGTGCATATATACATTGAAGGACTTGCATATAAAAATCAATTTTCACTGATAATTGACCACTTCTTCGAGCATTCTGTAAATTAATTAGCGCTCTAACAAAACTAGATTCCTTACTACGATCCAATTTATCATTTTCTATTGTTGAAGCTCTGAAAGAGTGATGTATAACAGTAGGAGTAACTGGCAGAGGTTTTGTCATTATAGAATACAGTAAGAAGTAATTTTGTTCTACCTCTTTCAGCTCTTTTCCAGTCAATTCAATCGTTTTATGTTCTCCATTCGCCAAAGTATATGGCATTTCAATACTAATCCGATTTTGATATCCACTTTGTGTAATAAAATAGGTATTATTCTCCTGAACACATGAATCTTTAACCAGCCAAATCGCAGTTGATAAAACAATAATATTTTTATACTGCCTAAAGAATGGTAGATTATATATTTCATCGACTTCTTGCTTTAATTTAAAATCCTTATTTTCTATAACAATTTTACCGAAATCGTATAACTGTTTCTCTACTTTTTCAGGTAACTCAAAAGAAAAGCATATTCCTGCTTTACTTTTGAGTTCTTCTAGTCTCATTTTCCCATAAAGTTTTGAAAAATATTTTTCAATCAATTTATGCTTCTTAAAAAACGATTTATTATTAATAACCTCTGTACTTTCTATCGGAAGCTTTTTATCTATCTGCGAATCCAAAAAAAGTAATTTTTTAGTTATTTTAAGATAGCTAATTTCCATTAGTATAAAATTCATTTTAACTTTCCCTCATTCAAAATCCTCTTTCCCAATCCACACTGATGGATAGTGATCCAGTGTATTCAAATCAGTATCCATCGGCAAATCATAGATAGCTAAATAGTTTTCCGGATATTGAGCAACCAACTCTTCATACTTAGCTTTCACTTTTTCGTGATTGCTACTAGCATACAAGACTTCGACGACTGCTCCAGTCTTATCTTTTTCAACAAATGCGTTGACAATGAGTTGAATCATAAAACCTCCTAAATCGAAATTCCCTTCATATTTGCATCAAGAATGGGCATCTCAACACCTAACTCCTGACCGGTCTGATAGACACTTTGACAACAGTAGAAAATATCCTGTTTATCATTGTGTAAGGTCATGATTTTTCGGGTCAGCTCATTTTTCGCAAACATGATTTTCATGGCTTTTCCTGCAATCCAAGCGGGAATTTTGTAAGGTAAGAGTTCAGCTTTATAAAGTTTCAAATTCACACCACGTGCTTCTACGACTTTCAAAGCCTCTCGAATGGCCTTGATGGCCAATGATAATTCCGAAGAACTATTCATCAAGTTCAAAGCCAGCTGTTCTGGATTTTCCAATTTTCCCGAACGCGCAGCTGTCGAAGTGACACCTGCATTAATCGCCATGTGAATCCAAATCCACTCGACCATATCATGAGGCACTTCCCACTTTAAATCTGCTGAAGTTAGTAAATTCGTCAGGTCAGCATAGTTAGAAATCTGTGCTCTTTGCTCACCTTCTAGCATTAAATGGTCGAACAAGACACCATCCAAATGGTCCTCCTGCATATGACCGCCCGCTGTCGGAAAAGCCAGAATATAGTCGTAATCTCCTGCCCACTCTTGGACCTCTTTTCGAGTATTCCAGAAATTACAGAAGAAAACAAGGGTGCCTTTGATATTATTTTTTCGCAAGGTTTCCACAGCTTCTTTGACAAAACCATGACGAACACTGAGAAAAATAAAATCATATTCCGAATCATCTTCTGCCACATGAACCTCATAGGTATCATGCTTGTTCTCACCTTTGGAATGATAGCGACCATCTAGCAAATCAACCGATAGGGATTTGGGAGCATTGTTCCGCTTACTGTCTCTAAGGACATGTTCTACTTGATGACCTGCTTTTTGAAAAGCATAGGCATAAGTCGTTCCAATGACTCCGAGTCCTAGGATTGCTATTTTCACCTAAAAATCAATTCCTTTCCCAAACTCAACCACACTATCTGGTTCATCACTAAACAAAGTCACATGACCCATTTTGCGGTTGTGCTTCGCTTCTAGTTTACCATACATGTGGAGGTGGGCGCTTGGATTTTCTGTGACATAACGCTCAGCTGCTTCGACGTGTTGGCCGAGGACGTTGAGCATGACAGCAGGTGCATGGAGGTTGATTGCTGGAAGTGGTGCTCCGAGAACGCCCAAGATATGCGTGTCAAACTGTGAAAAGTCGCAGGCTTCAATTGAGTAGTGGCCAGAATTGTGTGGGCGTGGGGCGATTTCGTTGACGATGATGTCATCAGCTGTCGCAAACATTTCCACACAGAGGGTACCAGAGAGGTTAAGTTGTTCAGCAATCTTCACAGCCATAGCTTTAGCTTTCTCAGCTAGACTATCCGAAATGCGAGCGGGCACGATGGTTTTAGAGAGGATGTTGTTGCGGTGGATATTTTCCTGAACTGGGAAAACCGTCACATCCTTGCCATTACCAGACACTATGACTGAAATTTCAAGGTCGAAGTTGACGAACTCTTCCAAGACACACTCGGCTGAGTTAGCAAGGGCATTTGCCTCTTCCAAATCGTCGGCTGAAGTGATGACTTTTTGACCGTGGCCATCGTAACCGCCTGTCGCAGTCTTGAGGACGTGTTTTTTAGAAAGGTCAATATTTTCCAAATCAAGGCTAGATGTCACGACCTTGTAAGGCGCAACCGTCACTTTAGCCTTGTTTGAGAGGAAGTCCTTCTCAAAAATACGGTTTTGTGAAATGCGAAGTAGGTCTGTTCCTTGTGGGAGCTGACCGTCTTTGATAACAGCGTCAAGGCCGTCAGCGTCGACATTTTCAAATTCATAAGTGAGAACATCACAGCGGTCTGCCAACTGGCGAAGGGCGTCTACGTCATCGTAGGGTGCCACGATAACCTCAGACACACGAGAAGATGGACAATCTGCTGCAGGATCAAGGGTGATAACCTTGTGGCCCATGTAGATAGCTGAAATAGCCATCATCTGACCGAGCTGGCCACCACCGATGATACCAATGGTTTTAGTTGAGCTCATTTGTAGACTCCTCTGCGATTTTTCCTTGTTCTTCAGCAAAGTTAGCAAGCGCATCCGCAATGGCCTTGTCTTCTACTGAGAGGAGACGAAGGGCAAAAAGGGCAGCGTTAGTCGCACCAGCTTCACCGATAGCCATGGTTGCGACAGGTACACCACCTGGCATCTGAACGATAGAATAGAGCGAATCCACACCGCTAAGGGCACGTGATTTGACTGGCACACCGATGACTGGAAGGGTTGTTTTGGCAGCAACCATACCCGGCAAGTGAGCAGCGCCACCCGCACCAGCGATGATGACCTTGATACCACGGCTACGTGCTTCTTCCGCATGTTTGAACATGAGGTCCGGTGTACGGTGTGCGGAAACAACTTTCTTTTCATAAGCAACACCGAAGTTGTCGAGGACTTCAGCGGCTTTTTGCATGGTTGCCCAGTCGGATTTTGAGCCCATGATAATGGAAATTACTGGTTTCATAGTTAATATCCTTTTCTTTTTTGATAATGGTCTTAAGTGGTGGGGACGGAAGCAAACCTTCGGTTTCATTCCTAAACTTTGAGCCTAGAGTCTCAAAGTTTCCCCCGACCAGAACAGTAACTGTTCTGGTCTTTTCACCACGGCGACCATTATCGGATTGGCGACTTCGTCGCCTAAAATAGCATTGATATTCGAAAACTCAAAGAAAATCATAGAGTGACAAGGCAAAGCGACGAAGATAGAACTAAAGTTCATCAAGGAGCTTTAACACAGTCAATCGAAGATTTTCAAAGAGTTTTATTTGTTAGCCTTGCTACCGATATCCGTACGATAGAAGAGGCCTTCTGTGTTTTGTTTATCGAGCTGGCTGTAGATAATGTTTTGGCCGTCTTTGACGGTGTCTGCTGTTGTGACTAGCATGTAAACACGTCCTCCGTTTGAGAGGAGATCTTGGCCATTTTCAGCGAATTTAGCACCGGCATAGTAAGTGATGATATCGCCTTCTGTCTTGGCTGGAAGTTTGACACCCTTCTCATAAGCCAGTGGGTAGCCGTTTGAGGCTACAACCACGCCTAGTGTCACACCCTTGTCCGTCCAAGTGATAGCTGGCTCTTGGCCATCCAAAATATCGGTGATATTTTGTGCAAAGTCAGATGTCAAACGAGGCAAGATAATTTGCGTTTCAGGATCACCAAAACGAGAGTTGAACTCGATGACTTTAGGTCCGTTAGCTGTCAAGATAAGTCCCGCGTAAAGGACACCAGTGTAAGGACGCCCTTCTTTAATCATGCCTTCGAGGACTGGCTTGACAATAGTGTCAACTGCTGTGTCAACCACGCTCTGTGGCAAGTGAGGAACTGGCGCATAGGCACCCATCCCACCAGTGTTAGGACCCTTGTCCCCATCATAGGCACGTTTGTGGTCCTGAGCCGTAGGCATGATGTAGAACTTGACCCCATTGACAAAGGCAAAGAGAGAGAACTCTTCCCCGTCAAGGAATTCCTCGATGACCACACGCGCACCTGAATCACCGAATTTATTGTCCAAAAGCATCTCGTGAGCGGCTTCGACGGCTTGCTCAACCGTTTCAGCAACGACGACACCTTTACCTAGGGCTAAGCCGTCTGCTTTGACGACGATTGGAGCGCCTTTTTCCTCAATGTAGGCCTTGGCTTCCTCAAAATCTGAAAATGTGCCATAGGCTGCTGTCGGAACGTCATATTTGACCATGATTTCCTTAGCAAAATCCTTAGACCACTCAAGCTCAGCCGCAGCCTTGGTAGGACCAAAGGCTTTGAGTCCAGCCGCATTGAAATCATCCACGATACCAGCTGCAAGAGCATCATCTGGACCGATAAAGGTCCAAGCAATATCGTTCGCTTTTGCGAAGTCAATCAGCTTAGAATGTTCGGAAATTCCGATATTGATCAAATCAAGACCGTCCAATGTCATCCCGTCATTACCAGGAGCCACGAAAACTTGCTCAACGTCCTTAGACTCCAATAATTTCTTGGCAATCGCATGTTCACGACCACCAGAACCAACAACCAAAAGTTTCATTTGAAAGATACCTCAATATCAAATAAGACTAGGGGCAAATGCCCGTTAACGACAATCATTCGGAAAAATTAGCATTTTTCACGAATTATACATAACCATTATAACATATTTGTTCGGAGATATGGGTGTGTATCCAAATTTGGACATGAAAAAGGCAGCCACTTGGACCACCTCTTGGGAGATTATGAAAATGAAAAAAGTTATTTAGGATTAATGATAGTATAGACTGAGCAGCTTAAGGGAGGCTTAAACGCAAAAATATCTTCATTTTCCTGAAAAACTGCGAATAGGTAGGTGGAGGTTAAAATGAAGAAAAAATTACTAAATTGTCTCTTACCGCTAGCTTGTCTAGCGACTGTTTCGGTTTCGTGTGGCAGCTCTGCTCAGGCGGCTGTCCTCGGGGATGACTACCCTTCCTCTTGGAAATACGGTGGCTTCGGTGTCGATCCATGGACCATGTATTGGCGTCAATGTACATCCTTCGCAGCCTATCGACTCAGTAACACCAACGGTTTCACTCTACCTCTAGGTTATGGAAATGCCATCACTTGGGGCAGTATCGCACGTGCCAATGGCCACCGCGTTGACATGAATCCTGCCGTAGGGAGCATCGCCTGGTTCTCAGCTGGAGTCAATGGGGCTGGTCACATGGGACATGTCGCTTGGGTTGCGGAAGTTCATGGTGATCAGGTGACCATTGAGGAGTACAACTACGATGCGGGTCAAGGACCTGAGAAATATCACAAACGTAGCTTCCATAAGAGTCAGGTGTCTGGCTATATCCATTTTAAAGACCTCGAACCAGGAGCTCAAAATGGAAATCCTACTAACTTTTCTTTCAAAGTTGGCGATACAGTCCGCTTCACAGGCACCTTCCGTGTCACATCAATCGTAGGAAGTAATATCACCAGTCAAGACCTAGCTGGAGGTACACCAACCAAACACAATATCGTTGACCCTGGCCCAGTCATTGAAGTTGATGGACAGGGTAATCCAACATCAGACCAGTACCTCAACCCTGGTGAGACCTTTACTATTCCAGGTAACTTCAAAGTGCTAGCCATTGACCCACCTAGCGATGGCATCCTCGTCCAAATCGGAAATCGCAAGACTTGGGTAACCCAATCTGTCCTTGAAAAAGTTTAAATCTATTGAACAATCGTGAGAACGGTTGTTTTTTTGATACTCTGAAATAAAAAAGCCCAGCCAGTGCTGAGCTCTTAGGAGATTTATGAAAAAGAAAAGTTTTTTAGGATGGTATTAGTATAACTTGGAAGTCTACCTTCTATATGGTCTTCAGATTATATTTTCGTAAATTTTTCCAATCCCTTCTCACAACAATTGTTATATTTATCTCTTGTAGAAAATTATATGTCTCAATAGCTAATTTTAACAATTGCAGCCTCTGCATAGAGGATATAGACTGATGATTTGCAAAACGTATATTTCCCCCTATCACCGAGCACACAAACTCTCTTTCCCCATTTGAATTATCCAATTCCTTACAAAGGTCATAAATGAGTTCAAAATATTTTTGATAGCTTTCCAATTCAATATGATGATCCGCATTAAACTTCGCCACTCTAAAAAGGTAGTATTTCTGATTAAAACATACCATTTTGCCATCAGAATCTGTTATAGTAGGTAAATCAACATCTCGAAATTTATCCATAAACTGAGCTTGTATTGATTTGCTACGTATCCTACAATCAGTATTACGATTCAAATCACTATCTACAGGAATCACTCTTATCTTATCTTTATACTTTTTATTGAATAAATCACCATACTCAATCTTTAAAGTCAATTTTGAACGTTCTGGCTCCTTGAATTCATAGTTGTTTAATAAAAAATGAATACCTAACCCTGACGCTAACGATATTATCAAAATAATACTCTCTGCAACCCAAAAGTTTAGTTTATTCATTTTGGGTAAGATAAATTGTAAATAACCAAATATACTAACAATGTACCACTCAAGCACCACAGTTATTATT
The DNA here is from genome assembly GCF_037967965.1 of Streptococcus sp. FSL R7-0248. Classification (NCBI taxonomy): domain Bacteria; kingdom Bacillati; phylum Bacillota; class Bacilli; order Lactobacillales; family Streptococcaceae; genus Streptococcus; species Streptococcus sp. FSL R7-0248. Next base: position 41,473 of record NZ_CP150201.1, on the reverse strand, counting down.
TTTCTAATTTTTACCATATTTTCTCCCTAAATTTCTATAATAATATTTTGGTGGATTTTGCTTCATAGTACTATCCAAGTTATTTAATCTCTTATTCTTTATTACCTTTAAATCAATCTCGCAAATATCAACATGAGTGTTTTTAGCTCCTTTATGCAGTGAAATTTGTCGCTTATACTCTTCCTTGTAAGGGCTAAATACTTCAACCCCACCGAATTTCGAATAGTTTGTTATCGTAGATACTGCCATTAGATCTCGTGATAGACTCTCTGCTATCTGATAATAATACTTAATATCTTTATTATTAGTAATTAAGTGAACTATTTCTGGTTCTTCCTTGGAAATTTCATATTTTAAATCTATTGAAGTAGCCTCATAACAATTTAATATTGCGTGGTAACTTCCTTTAAATTCTATTATATGCTGATTTTCCCATTCAGTTGGGTTTGGGATATAAATTTCCCAATTATTTCCTAAATGAGAACTCGAATTATGAAATTTCTCGTATTCAAGTGGTGATGGATAAATCTTTGGAAGTAGTATTATCTCTACATCTTTATACTCTTTTTCTCCCTTCAATACTTTAAATGGTCTGATAATAAAGGTTAAATTTAGAACCTTTTCTTTCTCCTTTAGGTAAATAAAATCCATTCCTCCAATAATAAGTGTTTTTGTTTTTTTTGAAAATCGTACAAGTGAGTAAATCTCTTGAATTGGTATTCCTTGTTCGGGATACAATAAAACATCTGCATTATTTTCATCTGACTCGTTCAGAGTAATAACAATATCAGTAATATTAGATTTATTTTTAGAATTTGAGAGAAAATAATTCTTCCTGTTACTATATGTTTCAAAGTTACTCTGAGATAGTACAATCTTATCTTTTGGTTCATACCCTTCAATTTTCGTATCTGCATTATTATCAAAAACTTTTATATTTTGTACAGTATGAAAATTATTACGAAAATTATTCTTTATTATAGTCAAAAAGTCTTCATCTTTACTCGAAATAGATAGTGACTGAGAACACTTAAATTGCACTAACTTCCTTAATTGCTTTTCAAAATAAAATAAACTAGTCTCATCAATTATATTTTCTAATTTATATCTCGGATATCTAAAATATTCCTGAATCTGATATAATGGTGTATTTAATTTACAACTAAAAACTTTTTCAATATTCTTTTCAAAGTGCGATAAAAACACATCTAGGTAATCATTTTCCTTCTCTACATTTTCTTTTAGTAATTGAAATCTATTCCAAAATTCCAATTTATATTTTTTTATACTAGTCAGACTTTTTGAGTACTCACTTAATAATAATTTCTTTGATATCAATTCAATAATAATCAAGTGATACCAATAATCAAATAAATTTAGTAAAAATTCATCATCAACAAATGAATAAAAATAGTCAATAAATTTCTTCGACAGCCTTACATTATCTCCATCAATATCCTCCTTAAGATTCCAAAAAATATAATTAAAAATTGTCGATATTGTTCGGCTAATATATTTTTTATCCCTAACAATTGTAAATAAATCCGAAAGTTTCGTTAACCCCTGAGTTAATTTATATGCGTTCTCAAACTCTTTATCATATTCATTAGGATCTATCAAACGATAATTATCACTGGAAAGCTGTTGAGTTTCTTTCTCAAATTTATTCAAATAATTAATATCATTTTGTTTGTTAACAATAAAAAACAGGGTTTTCTCTTCATTAAGTTCAACTGAATTCTTCAAAGAACTCTTTATTAAACTAAGCTTACTTTTGATACGTTCAACTTCTGGTAACTCCGATGATAAATAATTCTCAGAAATATCTGTTTTTATCAAAAAAACAATATCATCTACATAACGACTATAGTTAACTGGATAAAATTCTTCTTTAATTTTTTTGTCTAACTCTAACAAATAGAGATTGCTCAAAATATTACTAGGCAAAAAACCTATGGGAAGCACTCCATCAATTCTCTCATTATTTTTTTCTTCTGAGTTATTTAAAGTTACTAAAAATTCTCTTACCTCTTTTAAATTGTTATATTTTTCAATGATTAAAAAAATATATTCTGTAATAAATTCAAAATCACTTATAGAATGTTTTCTTAGTTCGGTTAGCAATCTTTCTTTGATATTTTGTACACTAACGTTATAGTAACATCTTGACAAATCAGTCTGTATATATATACCTGTCTCTTTATTATTTATCCATTGACGCATCTTATCAAAGTTTGAATCTCGAAACTCAGAATATGCATCAAAATACGGTTTAAAAAAACTACTTTGCGATACAGACAATCTATTAGCATAGATATCACTATCAAACCCATTATCAACTATTTTTCCAACAGTTTCTACCCAAATCGCACTCACAATAAAATCTTGTAAACTTAACTGAATAAAATAATTAAATTCTATTTTCCCAGTAATTTTCCTAGATGAAGAGAATGTAATAACATTATGAGATTGACTTTCTAAATTATCCTTAACTTTTTTATACATTGGAATGGCTTCGATTTCTTTCAATTTAGGATTAAGAGTACCTTTTAGTAACTCGTTTTTTATGTTAGAAATCTCTGAAACAAGTACTTCTCGAATATTCTCTTCTTTATCTCCCCTAAACCATATCGGCCAATTATAAAACATTCTCTTGTTATACTTCAGCTCATTCAAAATCTTTGTTGCTAAAATCTCTGCATTAATGCTTTCAATATCCACTTAATCATAATCCTTTCTTTTAATTATTCTAGTATACCAAATTTTTTACTTTATTAACTTTAATATTAAACTCAAAGAAAAACATCCAATTTCTTGGATGCTTTGTAAGTTCTTAATGACGGAAGTGACGAACACCTGTAAAGATCATTGTCAAACCATGTTTATCAGCCGCTTCGATTGACTCTTGGTCACGCACTGATCCACCTGGTTGGATGATAGCCTTAATACCTGCTTTGGCGATTTCTTCAACGTTATCTGCAAATGGGAAGAAGGCATCTGAAGCAAGAACAGCGCCATCAAGACGGTCTTTAGCTTGATCAATGGCGATGCGGACTGAAGCCACACGGTTAGTTTGACCAGGGCCAACACCAAGTGTCATGTGGTCGTTAGTCACGATAATACCATTTGATTTGACATACTTGATAGCTTTCCAAGCAAACTCAAGAGCTGTCGCTTCTGTCTCAGTTGGTTGGCGTTTAGTAACCACTTGCCAGTCAGCTGGACTTTCTTTAACAACGTCTTGGTTTTGAACGAGAAGTCCACCAACAACACCAGTGTATTCTGCTTCGACTTCGCTAGCATCTTGAGCGTCAAATGGCAACTCAAGGATACGCAAGTTTTTCTTCTTGGTAGTCAAGATTTCAAGCGCTTCGTCTGTGTAGCTTGGTGCAATGATGATTTCAAGGAAGACACCGTGCATTTTCTTAGCCGTCGCAGCGTCAACTTCACGGTTGAGGACTACAATACCACCAAAGATTGACACTGGGTCAGCTTCATAAGCGTAGTCCCAAGCTGTTTCAATGTCATCAGCTTGACCGATACCACATGGGTTCATGTGTTTCAAAGCCACAACTGTTGGACGGTCTTTGAAATCACGGATGATACGGATAGCGGCATCAGCGTCACGGATATTGTTGAATGACAATTCTTTACCGTTAAGCTGTTTAGCTGAAGCAATTGAGTAAGCCGTTGGTAAACCTTTTTGGTAGAAGTCTGCGTCTTGTTGAGGGTTTTCACCGTAACGCATAGGTTGCTTGAGGTCATAAGTCAAAGTGAGTTTTTCAGGTTTTGTTTCACCCACTTGAGCTGTGAAGTATTCTGCAATCAAAGCGTCGTATGAAGCTGTGTGACGGTATACTTTCGCTGCCAAACGTTGGCGAGTTTCGTAGCTTGTTTCGCCGTTGGCTGCCAATTCGTCAAGCACAACCGCATAGTCAGCAGGGTCCACCACAACTGTTACGCTAGCGTGGTTTTTAGCTGCTGAACGAAGCATTGATGGACCACCGATATCGATGTTTTCAACTGCGTCAGCGTAAGTCACATCTGGTTTGAGAATGGTTTCCTTGAATGGATAAAGGTTTACCACAACAAGGTCAATAAGTTCGATATTATTGTCCTTAGCCGCTTGAAGGTGGCTATCGAGGTCACGACGAGCGAGGAGACCACCGTGGATATTTGGGTGAAGGGTCTTAACACGACCGTCCATCATTTCTGGGAAACCAGTCACATCATCAATGGCGATAGTGTCTACCCCAGCATTGTCAAGGGCCACCTTGGTACCACCTGTTGAGATGATGTCCCAACCTAGTTTTTTGAGTTCTTGGGCAAATTCAACGATGCCCGCTTTATCTGAGACTGAAATAAGTGCTCGTTTAGTCATTTTCTCTCTTTTCCTTTTTTAAAAAAGTTCTTTATCTGCTACAGTCGAAAATTATCTTTCGCTCTAGCGCTTTCTTATTTTCTCGCTACACCCAAACTATCCAAGACTTCTGGATAGAGTTTGTACTCTGCTTCGTGGATGCGAGTTTCGAAAGTATCAAGGGTATCACCTTCAAGGCGTGGCACACGGACTTGTTTGATGACCTTTCCGGTATCAACGCCAGAATCCACCCAGTGAATAGTTACACCAGACTGGTCAACACCTGCATTCCAAGCATCCTCAATACCGTGAGCCCCCGGAAATTCAGGGAGATAAGCCGGGTGAATATTGATAATACGGCCTTCGTAAGCTGCTAGCAAGGTTGGGCCGACGATTTTCATATAACCGGCCAAACAAACCAAATCAATCTGGTGATCATCCAAGAGTTTGACGATAGCCTCTTCATAAGCCGCTTTATTGTCAAATTCCTTGAGTTCAAAGGTATGGCTAGCCACACCAAGATTTTTGGCACGTTCTAAGACGTAGGCATCACGGTAATCTGAAAAAACAAATTCTACTGGAAATTGTTCCGCAATCACCTGGAAGTTTGAGCCGTTGCCAGAGGCAAATACAGCAATCCTTTTAGCCATTATTTAATCACCACACTTGCGCCATCTTTCTTCACAATACGACCGATTTCATAAACAGGTTCGTCAAGAAGTTCTTTGACACGTTCAACATTTTCTGGTTTAACCGCAAGCATGAGACCAATACCCATGTTGAAGATTTCAAACATTTCTTCATGTTTGATTTCACCATATTTTTCAAGGGCTTTGAAAATTGGAAGAACTGGCACTTTGCTTTCGTCAATTTCAGCAGCCAAGTCATCTGAGAACATACGTGGTACATTTTCGATGAAACCACCACCTGTGATGTGGGCAATACCGTTCACCAATTCTTCTTTGATGAGTGGCAAAGCCGCTTTGACGTAGATACGAGTTGGTTCAAGAAGAACGTCTTTGAGTTTTTTGCCTTCAAGTTCTGGGAGAATTTCTTCACCTGTGTAATCCGCAAAGACACGACGCACGAGTGAGTAACCATTTGAGTGGATACCGCTTGAGGCAAGTCCAAGAAGCACATCACCTTCAGCCACTTTTGAACCGTCAATGATTTGAGATTTTTCTGCGATACCTACCGCGAAACCTGCCAAATCATAGTCGTCTTCTCCATACATACCAGGCATTTCAGCAGTTTCACCACCAATGAGGGCAGCACCAGCTTGCACACAACCTTCAGCCACACCAGCAACGACCTGTTCCAATTTAGTTGGTTCATTTTTACCAGTTGCTACGTAGTCAAGGAAGTAAAGGGGCTCAGCACCTGCAGCGATGATATCGTTAACACACATAGCTACACAGTCTTGACCGATAGTATCGTGTTTATCGTACTTGATAGCAAGCATGAGTTTAGTACCGACACCATCTGTACCTGAAATCAAAACGGGCTCTTTGACACCTGTTTTTGAAAGGTCAAACATACCACCGAAGCCACCGAGAGCTCCCATGACACCTGCACGCTCTGTACGGGCAACGTGTTTTTTGATACGTTCAACAACTTCATAACCTGCTTCAACATCCACACCCGATTGGGCATACGCATTTTTATTTGTCATTTGTTTATTCCTTTTCTTTTTTCGAGAAAAATACTAGTCAGATCTCCAGCTTTGGCTCCATAGGTCAAAGCGTCTACTGACAAATGCTTTAGCTTTTAGTCAGTAGTTAGACGTGGAGCGTAAGCATTTTTAGACATAATTTTTTACTCTTTTTTCCTTCTAGACTACTCTTAATAGAAAGAAGTGTGTTCTTTCAAACTTTCCAAATAGCGTTCTTCGTAATCGTACAATGGTGTTGGATATTTACCATCAAAGTAAGCCACACAAAGGCCACCGTTCGGTGCATCTGTGTCAATTCCAATAGAATCAATCAAGCCATCAATAGACAAGTAAGTCAAGCTATCCGCACCAATGATTTCGCGTGTTTCCTCAACTGTATGATTGGCCGCAATCAATTCCTTACGTGTTTGAATATCGATACCGTAGAAACATGGATAGGCAAGGGCTGGACTACCGATTGCTACGTGGACCTCTGTTGCTCCTGCTTCTTTTAGCAAATTAACGATACGACGTGAGGTCGTCCCACGTACAATAGAATCGTCAATCATAACCACACGTTTGCCTTTAACAACACCTGATACGGCAGAGAGCTTCATACGAACCCCTTGCTCACGTAATTCTTGTGTTGGTTGGATAAAGGTACGTTGAGTGTATTGGTTTTTAATCAAGCCCATTTCATTTGGTAAGCCTGATTCTTCTGCAAATCCCATGGCTGCGCTAAGTGATGAATTAGGCACACCAACTACAATATCTGCTTCATGTTTGAATTCACGTGCCAATTGAGCACCCATACGTTTACGAGCTGTATGGACATTGACCCCTTGGATATTTGAATCAGGACGGGCAAAGTAAATATACTCCATTGAGCAAACAGCCAATTGGGTGTCCGTTGTATAGTTATCGTAAGTAATGCCATTATCATCGATGATAACAACCTCACCTGGATTCACATCGCGAATCCACTCTGCTCCAACCACTTCAAAGGCACAGGTTTCAGATGAAACCACAATAGCTCCATTGGCCATCTTACCAATAGAAAGGGGACGGAAACCATTTGGATCCAAGGCTGCAATGAGCTTGTCCTCAAGCATGAGGAGGTAAGCAAATCCACCTTTAACAGTGTTCAAGGCTTCTTTCACCTTACCCATGAAGGATGGGTTATGGCTACGACGAATCAAGTGGGCCAAAATTTCTGAGTCAGAAGTCGAGTTAAAGATTGCACCATTTTTTTCCAACTCACGTCTAAGTGACTCTGCATTAGTCAAGTTCCCGTTGTGGGCAAGTCCAAACTGATTGTCATGAAAGCGAAAGAGGAAAGGCTGGATGTTATCCACCGAAGCTTCACCAGCAGTCGCATAACGAACATGACCGATAGCAGCCGTTCCAGTTAGCTTGTCCAAGTTGGCTGGATCACGAAAAACTTCTGAGAGAAGCCCCATATCACGATGACGCTTCAATTGACCCGCATCATTTGAGAGAATTCCTGCTCCCTCTTGACCACGGTGTTGGAGACTGTGAAGTCCGAAATAAGTTAATTTGGCAGCATCTGGGTGACCCCAGATACCAAAAACACCACATTCTTCATTAAGAGATTTAACTTCGTATGTCATTTTTTATACCTTTTATTTTTGATATTTTCCTTATGCAAGGCGAACGAAAAACTGTTTCTACCCTCTCATTTCACTAATTGGAACTCAAGTTTTCAAGCTCTTTATAACCACTGCATATCGAAAAATATCATTACTGAGTACACTTGGCACTCTATTATTTTCCAGTAAAGTATTTAACCGCTGACGCAAAGAGGTGTTGGTCTTTATTTCCTGGAATATTTTGGAAAAGACCGTCTTCGAAACGTTCTGAGTGACCCATCTTACCAATAATTTGACCGTTCTTACTTGTGATACCTTCGATAGCATTCACAGATCCGTTAGGATTGTATTTTGAATCCATGCTTGGTTTACCTTCGAAGTCAACATATTGGGTAAAGATTTGACCATTGTCACGAAGCTCTGCAAATTCCTCAGCTGTCACGACAAACTTACCTTCACCGTGTGATACTGGGATGGCATGGATGTCACCAACTTCTACTCCGGCAAGCCATGGTGAGTTCGTGTTGGCAATACGTGTTTCAACCATCTTAGCCACGTGTTGGTTGGCATCATTGTAGAAGAGGGTTGGACTAGTACTGCTTGCATCTTCAAAGTTACCATATGGAAGAAGACCTGATTTGACAAGAGCCTGGAATCCGTTACAGATACCGATAATCAAACCACCACGTTCGATGAAGCTATCGATGGCTGCACGTACTTTTTCATTGAGCAAGATGTTAACGATAAATTTAGCTGATCCATCTGGTTCATCGGCTGCTGAGAAGCCACCTGCAAAGAAGATAATGTTAGCTTTTTCGATATTGTCAACCATGGTGTCAACAGACTTGACAATAGCCTCTTCGTTAAGTGTTACAAATGGTACTAAGTTGACTTTTGCACCTTCTTTTTCAAAGGCCTTAGCTGAATCGTACTCAGAGTTAGTACCTGGGAACACTGGGATGTAAACCACTGGTGTATCAACTGTTTCTTTAGCTTTGATAACAGCATCTGATGCCACAGTAGGTACTTCTTCCAACTCAGTTGCTTGTGCAAATTCCGTTGGGTAAACCTCTTCCAATTTACCTTGGAAGGCACTGTCAAGTTTGTGTCCATCAAGCGTTACACCATTGACAGTAAGTGTAAAGTCAGCTGCTGTTTGTCCAATCTTGGCAACCCCTGCAATATCTTCCGGAGATGTGAAGACGAATCCACCCAATTGAGCTGTCAAGGCAGTCTCAAGATTTTCAAGGGTTACAGTGGCACTAATATGGTTACCAAATGTTGCAAGGGCAAGAGCTTCAACAACACCACCATATTTGACAGCTGATGCTGCTGTCACTTTGTGATCAGCTTGGATGGCTTCAAACTTAGCAAAGTTAGACTTGATGAGATCGAAGTCAATTTCTTGTGCCAAAGCTTGACCTGGGATGTAATAGATATTTTCACCAGCAGCTTTAAATTCTGGAGAAAGGACCTTACGGCTATCTGCAGTTGTGACACCAAAAGCAACCAAGGTTGGTGGTACTGTCAATTCTTCAAAGGTACCAGACATAGAGTCTTTACCACCGATAGATGGCAACCCAAGTTGAATCTGAGCTTCAATTGATCCAAGAAGAGCTGATACTGGTTGACCAAAACGCTCTGCTTGTTTATCCATACGCTCGAAGTATTCTTGATAAGAGAAACGAGCCTTAGACCAGTTTGCACCAGCAGCAACCAAGCGAGCGGTTGCTTCGATGACCGCATAAGCCGCACCATGATATGGAGACCATTCTGCTACATAAGGGTTGAACCCTTGCGCCATAACAGAAGCAGTTGTTGTCACACCATGTTGGACTGGCAATTTCTGTACAGAAGCTTCAGTTGGTGTAATTTGGTAGCGACCACCAAGTGGGTGATTGACTGTTGAACGACCAACTGAGCTATCAAAGATAGTTTGCAACCCTTTTTGACTGGCATGGTTAAGATCAGCCAAGACTTCAAGAGTATCAGCTTCAAGGGTTTCGGCAGATGTTTGGCGTTCTTCTGGAAGCTTGACATCCTTGTCAACTACCTTAGCATCCACAACTACACGCACACCGTTTGTATCAAGGAAACGACGTTCCAAATCAACGATGGTTTCGCCATTCCAGTGCATAACAAGATTTGGTTTTTCAGTCACTGTCGCAACGACAACAGCATCAATATTTTCTTTATTACATTCAGCAACGAAGGCGTCTACATCATCTGGACGAACCACTACAGCCATACGTTCCTGAGACTCAGAAATGGCAATTTCTGTACCGTTCAAGCCTTGATATTTCAATGGCACTTTGTCTAGATCAATTTCAAGACCATCTGCCAATTCACCGATAGCCACACAGACACCACCAGCACCAAAGTCATTTGATTTCTTGATAAGACGTGTCACTTCCCCATTACGGAAAAGACGTTGAATCTTACGTTCTTCGATGGCATTCCCTTTTTGAACCTCAGCACCAGCTGTTTCAACAGATTCAACCGTTTGAACTTTAGATGAACCTGTCGCACCACCGACACCATCACGTCCAGTCTTACCACCGAGCAAGATAATCACATCACCTGCTTCAGGTTTTTCACGGACAACATTTTCCTTAGGAGCCGCACCGACCACGGCACCTAGCTCCATACGCTTAGCAACGAAACCTGGGTGGAAATATTCACGAACATAGGTTGTTGCAAGACCAATTTGGTTACCGTATGAAGAATAACCGTGAGCTGCTGTTTTAGAAATCACTTGTTGTGGTAATTTACCAGCACGAGTTTCAGCAATTGGTGTTGTAATATCACCAGCACCTGAGATACGCATGGCTTGGTAAACATATGAACGACCTGACAATGGGTCACGAATGGCTCCACCAATACAAGTAGCTGCACCACCAAATGGTTCAATTTCAGTTGGGTGGTTGTGAGTTTCGTTCTTGAACATGAGAAGCCATGGTTCTTTCACACCATTGACATCCACTTCAATTTCAACTGAGCAGGCATTGATTTCATCAGACACTTCCATGTCATCCAAACGACCATTAGCACGCTCATAACGGCCAAAAATAGTCGCCATATCCATCAAGGTTTGAGGTTTTTCTGTACGTCCCAACTCATCACGCATGGTGATATATTTGTCATAAGTCGCTTGCAATTGTTTTTGGAATTTAGAAGCTGAGAAGTCGATATTCTTCAACTCCGTCTCAAAAGTTGTGTGACGGCAGTGGTCAGACCAATAAGTATCCAAAACTTTCAACTCAGTCTCAGTAGGCACACGTCCAATAGACTTGAAGTAATCTTGAATGAAGAGAAGGTCATCCACTTCCATTGCCAATCCTTGCTCTGCCTTATACTTAGCAAAATCTTCTGCCGTATAAGTTTCAAAGAAATCCAAACTTGGAATGGTCTTGTCAGACTCAGAGAAATCCTGTTTAGCAATGCCAACAGTGATGTCTTTGAAACGAGAATCCACTGGGTTCAAGAGGTAGTTTTTGACAGCTTCCAACTCATTCGCATCAATATCCTTGTTAACCAAGTAAAGTTGCGCTGTGTTCACCGTTACATCATTTGAACTACCAAGCAAAAGCAAAGCTTCCTGTGAAGATGCCGCACGTTGGTCAAATTGACCAGGCAAACTTTCGATAGCAAAGAAAGCATACTTCTCAAGATCAGCCTTAACCGCAGCTTCATCCAAAACAGTATCGGTCACTTGCTCAGAGAAGATGTGTTTTTCCGCACACGCAAACAAGTCCTCTGCCAAATTAAAGACATCGTAAACTTGAACAATACGAAGATCATTCAAAGTTTTCAACTGAAGATTATGCTTTAATTCTTTTACTAAAGAGTGAGATTTCACACGAAAATCAGCTTTTTTCTCAACGAAAATACGTTTATCCATTTTATTTCCTTTATCTATTTCTACTTAAAGATTGTAGTGAAGACCAAGTATTCTATTTGTAAAAGGCTACTTCAATCCTTGTAATTTTTCCAATACAACTTCATAAACATCTGTCAAGCTACCAAGATCACGACGGAAGACATCCTTGTCCATATGGTGCCCTTCAGCATCCCAAAGGCGGCAGTTATCTGGTGAAAATTCATCTGCCAAGATAATTTTGCCATCCTTATCAAAACCGAATTCCAATTTGAAGTCAATCAAACGAAGACCAATTTGTACAAACCAATCTTTCAGCAATTCATTGATACGACGCGTTTCTTCCTTGATATAAGCAATTTGTTCATCATTGGCAATATCCAAAAACTTCACATGCTCGTCATTGATGAATGGGTCATCCAAATCATCGTTCTTATAGTAAAATTCAACGATAGGAGTTTTCAAGTCCAAACCTTCTTCCACGCCAAAACGTTTAGAAAAAGAACCCGCAGTCACGTTACGAAGAACAACCTCCAAAGGAATGATTTTCACTTTCTTGTTGAGTTGTTCTGTGTCAGAAATACGTTCGATAAAGTGAGTAGCTACACCCGCAGCATTCAATTTTTCAAAAATAAGAGACGAAATCTGATTATTTAGCACACCCTTTCCCTTAATAGTCTCCTTACGAGCACCATTAAGCATAGTTGCTTGGTCCTTATAGACCGACTTAATCACATTTTCGTCTTCTGTACTATAAATATCTTTAGCTTTACCAGTATAAATTAGTTGGTTTGACATGGTATTGTTCGCCTTTCAAGTTTATTCGTCTTAATTATACCACACCAAAATCCAAAAACCAACATATAGCAAACTTTATTACTTGAGTAAAAAAACAACGTTCGTGTTTTAGTTCTTTTTTAGAGTTTCTTAATAAATAATGTATAGAAAAAAGGAGTGTGACAGAACTAAATCCATATAACATTTAGTTTCTTGCCTCACTCCAACAAAATAACAATCGTATAGTACACAATTATTATATTATTATGTCTAGCTTTCTTATTCTTTATTCAATTCCTCAGACAAATAGTCCAACAAATCAGCTACCTTAACCATATGGTCAATAGTATCATCGGAAATCTCAAGAGCAAACTCATCCTCCAAATTAATAATGAATTCCATAAGCTCTATTGAATCTACACCCAAGTCATCTAATTTGGTGTCTTCGGTTAAAACAATGTCCTCTTTACCCATCTGCTCTTGAATAACGAGCTGCATTTTCTGAAGAATTTCTACTCTACTCATCAGTTAGCCTCCTCTTTCGGACTAAAGGCTTCAACTAGCTGCTCAACAACCTTCGTATCAAGCATCGTACGAACCTGTTTAATGGTGTAGTAAACAGCCTTAGCATCACTAGATCCATGACATTTTACTACGGGAGCTTTAAGACCAAAGAGAACCGCACCTCCGGCGCTAGAGTAATCCATAGTCTCTTTCATACCTTTTAGACTATCCTTCAATAGGAAGGCACCTAACTTAGCTTTAAGACCACCATTCATGATAGCTGACTTAAGAGTCTTCATGGCACCAAGTCCCGTTCCTTCAATTGCCTTAAGAACTGCATTTCCTGTGAAACCATCAGCGACTACTACATCAGCAGCTCCTGACATAATTTCACGCGCCTCAACATTACCAACAAAGTTAATACTTGGCTCCTTAGATAGGAGTTCAAAAGCCTCCTTACGAAGACTATCCCCCTTTGTTTCCTCAGTCCCATTATTAAGGAGACCTACACGAGGGTTGGCAATACCACGCACATTTTTAGCATAGAAAGAGCCTAAAATAGCATATTGATGCAAATGACTAGCTGTATTTTCCGCATTTGCACCTAAATCAAGCATATCAAAGGGTTGACCAGTAAAACTTGGCATTGTTGACATAAGACCTGGACGCTCAACTCCCTTAATACGTCCGACCACGAAGAGACCTGCGGCAAGAAGGGCACCTGTATTTCCCGCAGAAATCACGGCACCTGCTTTTTTCTCCTTAACAGCTTGTGCACCTAAGACCATTGAAGCTTTTTTCTTCTTGCGAATAGCTTTAGCTGGCTCATCATCCGAATTTATCTTTTCATCAGTATGCACAATGCTCACACGTTCATTTGCTGTCAAATAAGTCTTGATTTTAGCTTCATCACCATAAAGCTGGATTTCAATATCTTTGAAATCTGCTATAGCTTGGTTGACTCCCTCTACAATTGCTTGTGGCGCATTATCGCCACCCATAGCATCTACTGCAATTACATGCATAGCATTCTCCCTCTCGTCCTCTGCCATAAAAAACAAACTCAGATTTCTTTCAATAAAATATTAGGTAACTAAAATAGACTAGTTCACTGTTTCTAGCAGAGTCTTTCAGCTTATTATCTTATTATTATAGCACGAACTGACCTGCATTTTAACCCCTGAGACTGAAAACCATTACTTTCCTGTTTCACGTGAAACAAAAAGAAGATAATGTCTAGTCAGCACTATCTTCTTTATTCATAATATGGCCCCAAGAATTTAGATTATCAATAAATTTCTTACTTTTAAGATGTATTCCAACATAATTATCATAGAGGTCATCGATAAAATATCGTAGCTTTCGTTTCATGTCATCCTTAACAGATATGCTTCTCAATTCTTCAAAGGAAAGCCCCTGAAAACGATCTAAAAGATAAGGCACATTAGGGTCCAAGTGACTACGCCTTTCATCCTCTGCATAGTGATTTGGACAAAGTAGCCCCGAGAACTTAAACGAGAAATCAAAAGGAAGACCTACACGATGACAAAAGACACACTCGTGAAAATTCAAGCGTACGCCGAAACGGTCTAAAACCTGAATCTCAAAGATATTAGTCAATATTTCATAATCCAAGCCTTCTTCCATTAATTCAAGCGTCTTCTCCAAGAATACAAATAATTGCGCATCTGGCACACCATCAGCAATAGTAGCATCTGTCAATGCAGCCAAATAAGTCGCATAAGACAGCTTGAAAATATCGCTTGTAATTTCCTTGAAGGACTCTACCTGGCTATAATCTTCTATGAAAGATAGACCTTCATCATTTACAGTCATCATGAATTCAGCGATGGTCAAAGGTTGAATGACAGCACTTAATTTACCTGCTCCACCACCTCTAACAAAAAACATCCGTTTACCAGCTTGCTCGGTAAAAATTTTAACTAGTTTATCATTCTCACGATAATTACGATTGAAGAGGACAAGCCCTCTACTCTCAAGCTTCTGCATGTTCTTCCATAAACTCTTTCAAACGAGTCATAGCTGTTTCAATAGTATCCATGCTAGCCGCATACGACAAGCGAACAAAGCCTTCGCCATACTTTCCAAAAGCGACCCCTGGGATAATCGCAATAGCTTTTTCACGAGCAAAGTCTTGGCAGAACTTAAAGGAGTCTTGAGTATACCCTTCTGGAATCTTAGCAAAGATGTAGAAAGCACCATCAGGTTTAATAATTCTGAAATCAAGTTCAGTCATTTTTTCAAGAATATAATCACGACGCTTCAAGTACTCAACTTTCATTGGTTGGGCATCATCCTTACCAGCAGATAAGGCTTCAATAGCTGCAAATTGTGCCATAGTAGCTGCAGCTGTTACCAAATACTGGTGACTCTTAATCAACTGAGCCGTTAAAACTGCAGGTGCAAAAATCAAACCAATACGCCAGCCTGTCATCGCATGAGATTTAGACAAACCATTAATCAAAATTGTTTGTTCCGGCAAATACTCAGCAATAGATACATGTTGGTCCACATAAGTTAGCTCAGAGTAAACTTCATCACTAACAACAAAAATATCGTATTTTTTCAGAACTTCAGCCAAATCTTTAATCTGTTGACGTGAGTAGGTCACACCGGTTGGGTTGGTTGGGTAGTTAAGCAAAACGGCTTTGAGCTTATCTCCCTGCTCCAAAATTGCCTTTTCTAACATCTCCGGAGTCAAAACAAAATCATTAGCTGTTGTATCAATTTCAACAATTTCAGCACCAACTAGATTTGCAATCGGCTCATATCCAGGATAGGCTGGTGCAGGTAAAAGAATCGTATCTCCTGGCTCCAAAATCGCTGTCAAAGTTGCAGAAAGGGCTTCTGTAGCTCCAATAGTCACCAATATTTCATTTTCTGAGTTATAAGTAAGATTGTATTTTTCCTTAACAAACTCCGCAGCTGCTTGACGTAAGGCAGGAAGCCCTGCCATACCTGTATAGTGCGACTGGTTAGCATCGATAGCAGATTTAGCAGCCTCTTTTACATGATCTGGAGTTGTAAAATCAGGTTCACCAAGTGTCAACTTTTTGATCCCTGGTACATCTGAAATTGATTGGTCAAACTGACGAATCATTGAAACTTCAATCTTATCTAAATTTTTATTAAAACGTTGTGTTAAATCCATCACAGTCACCTCTTTGCAATTATGCCTAACATTATATCAAAAACTCAAACGCATTTAAACACCAAAAAAGCTAGCCTAAGCTAGCTTTAGTCTATTTATGGCCCATTTCAAACAAAGGTGACAATGGACGTTTTTCATGAATACGAATAATTGCCTCTGAAATCAAATCAGCAATTGAAATTTGTTCAATTTTATCAATCAAACGTTCTTCTGGAAGATAAATCGTGTCCAATACGACAAGCTTCTCAATAGCAGATTTTTGAATATTATCAAGTGCTGGACCTGACAATACAGGGTGAGTACATGAAGCATAAACATGAGTTGCACCAGCTTCAGCAAGCGCATCCGCCGCATGACAGATTGTACCCGCAGTATCAATCATATCATCAATCAAGATACATGTTTTACCTTCAACGTTACCAATAATATTCATAACCTCAGAAGTGTTCATTTTATCAACACTACGGCGCTTATCAATGATTGCAATTGGTGTTTTCAAACATTGAGCAAGTTTTCGTGCACGAGTCACACCACCATGGTCTGGAGAAACAACAACAACATCATCCCCAGTAAGACCAGCACGATCAAAGTAATCTGCGATAAGTGGCGCCCCCATCAAATGGTCTACAGGAATATCAAAGAATCCTTGAATTTGAGAAGCATGGAGGTCAACTGTCAAAAGTCGATCAACACCTGCAACCTCAAGCATATTAGCAACCAACTTAGATGTGATTGGTTCACGTGAACGTGCCTTACGGTCTTGACGTGCATAACCATAATAAGGCATAACAACACTGATTGTTTCTGCACTTGCACGTTTTAGCGCATCAACCATAATCAAGATTTCCATCAAGTTATCATTTACAGGAGAGCTTGTAGATTGAAGAATAAAAACGTGATGACCACGGATAGATTCTTCAATATTAACTTGAATCTCACCATCTGAAAATTCACGAACACTTGATTTTCCGAGTTCAATACCCATTTTATCAGCAACTTTTGCTGCTAATTCCTGGTTAGACGATAAAGCAAACAACTTCAAATTCGTATAAGACATGATTTCCTCCAAAATATCTACTAAACCATTCTACCTTTTTTTAGATTGATTTTCAATGCAAAATAAATGGTGTCACAGTAACTTAACAAGACTAAAAAGATTTAACCTTAACCTCGACATTTTCCCGTCTAAAAGCTGTTCCAGAAAGTAAAGACATTTTGCCATAAAATAAAAACGACTCGAGAAAATTCGAATCGCCTTTTTGTGTTCATTATGGGTAAATATAATATACAGAACCACCGTGAGCTGAAGATGTTGGATCAAATGTACCACGGTAGTTACCGATTGACATGTTACCAGCATAGTTTGATTCCATAACTTGAATTGAATTTGCACCTGATGCTGATGTTACGTAAGCTACGTGACCATAACCACCACCATCATTTGGCCAAACCGCAATTGCACCGGCTACAGGAGTCGTACCAACTGAGTGACCAGCTGCTTGTGCGCTAGCAATCCAGTTTTTAGCATTACCCCAGTAATTACCAACCCATGAAGCTAATGATTTAGCACCCCAAGTACATTGACCAACTGGATATGTATTAGGAGTTGATGCTGCTGATACTTTAGGTGTTTCAGCAGCAGGAGCTGGTGCTTCTGAAGCTGCAGGTGCTTGACTTGCTGGTGCTTCAGATGTTGCCGCAGGTGCTTCGCTAGCAGGAGCTTCTGAAGCTGCTGGAGCAGCTGATTCTGGTTGTGCTTCAGATGTTACTGGGGCAGCAGGCTCTTGTTGTGCCTCTGACGCAGCTGATTCTGGCTGTGCTTCAGATGTTGCTGGAGTAGCAGGCTCTTGTGTTGCTTCTGAAGTTGCAACAGTTGGCTCTTGAGTAGTTTCTGAAGTTTCTGATGAAACCGGTTCTTGTGCTACTTCTGAGGCTGTCGCTGTTTCTGAAACAGTAGCTTCAGAAGGTTGAGCTACAGCTTCTGAAGTTGCTGCCGCCTCTGATTGAGCTACAAATGCTGCCGCTTCTGAAGATGCTACTGCTTGTGCTGCTGCCTCTGATTCTGCAATTGCTTGAGACTGAGCAACTGAGGCTGCAGTTGAAGCTGCCACAGCTTCTGCAGTTGATTTAGCAGAAACAAGTGATGTTTTTTCATCTTGTGCTGTAGCCAATTCTGCAGCCAAAGTAACTTGTGCTGCTTCTAGTTCAGCTTGTTGAGTTGTCAAACCAGCTTCTGTTGTTTCAAGCTCAGCTTTATTAGTTGCAATTTCATTAATAGCAGCTTGGTTTTGTTCTTGCTTTGCAGCAAGCTCTTTTTGATCAGACTCTTGTTTTGTCAACATGTCATTATTAGCCGTAACAACTTTTGAAATAGCTGTGATACGAGTAATAGCTTCAGAGATTGACTTAGAGTTCAAGATAGAGTTGATGTAGCTAGTCGCAGTATTATTTTGTTGAGCACTACGAGCTTGTTTCGCCAAAGAATCTTGACGAGCTACAATTTTACTTGATAATTCTTGAATTTCAGATTCCAAATCTGCTGATACTTTTTCAAGTTCAGCATTTTTAGTTTCCAAATCTGATTTTTGTGTTCTAAGTGTAGATACTTGAGATTGGATTGTAGCAACTTGCGCTTGTGCAGTCTCTTGTTGAGAAGCAAGGTTACTAATTGCGTTATCTGCAGCAGCGATTTGCGAATCATAATCCTCTGCATGTACTGATGCAGCTGCTGATAAGGTTACACCACTTACCAACACTGCTGAAAGAATACGTTTTTTCATAATATAAAATACTACTCCTTTTCGATAAGACCTTCTTATTGTATCAAAAAATGGCGCAAACTTTGTTACGCCAATATTACAGTTCTATTTAAATCTATCAACTGACAGATACAAAAATAATTTTTCAAGAATAGGTTTAATAAAGATAAAGATCAAAAGATTAAACACTATACTAGGACTTAGTTGATAAATAATAAAATCCGTCACAGACTCATTGGAGAAACCATAGAATAAGGCAAAGCCAAAATTTATGGTATCAAAGAGAAATAAGAATAAAAACATTAACAAAAAATCAACATAGGTATTTCTCTTAACAATTCGACCTAGCTGAGTTAACAGATAGCATAACAGTGGCAGAGTTAGAATCACTATACCAACTGTTTTGAAATAATAGGTATCATAAAGAAATCCAAAACAAATAAGGTAAAGAAATGCATACTTATTTGGAAAATCAAGAGTTAAGATGAAAATATAAATAATAAAAAGATGAGATGATAGAAAAAATTCAGGGGATAAATAATGATTAAGTATCATAGAAATATGACCATCCCATAGAAAAGGGACAATACTCAGTAAGAAAGGAATAATAGAATACTTGGACAATTTCATATTATTTACCATCTCCAACTAAAGTAACATAAGAAATTTTATCAAAATCAGCATAAGGTTTTACCAAAATCGTACGATTTCCTTCATAATCAATAACAGAGTCTACAGTACCAATTGGAACATCCTTTACTGATACATCATCAAGACCACTTGTGACTACTACAGTGCCGACCTTAACGTTAGAAGATGAATTGAGTTGTGTCATCTCTAATAGCTTCTTTTTATTGTCATAACGTGATATAATCCCGAAAATCTGATTATCGTCCTCTGATTTAACACTAGATGCAAGGTAGCTATCACTAGAACTACTAGAAAGTAAAGAAATAGTTGTTGTATCATTATAAACTTTAGTTACAAATCCAATAACTCCACCATTAGAAGTTGCTAGCATAGATTTACTAACATTCTTAGACTTACCCACATTAATAGTTAACTCTTTTAACCAAGTCACAGAAGGTCTCATAGAAACTTCAGCAGTGAGAACATTATCACGACTTAGCTTGTCCGAAAGATTAAGAGATGCTCTTAAAGAATCATTCTCTTCTTGCAAGTTAGAAATAATAGCCGATTGATTTTCTAAATTTGACAAAGATTTTTTTAAATCACGATTCTCAGAATAAGTTGATAAAAGATCAGAAAGCACATTGTGAGATTTTGATAGTGCAGTAAATGGAACTGAAACAACAGAGTCTACTTTTGTAACCAAACCAGATACATTAAAAGAGATATCCTTCGTTAATTTTTTATTAGTAAAGACAAAAGAAAAAAGCATTACAAAAAATAGAATAATAATAAACCCATAAAGAAGAAATCGATAAAAACTATTTTTCATTTTGTCACCTCAAAAAAAAGAAAACGAATTATCTAAAAGATAATTCGTCATAATACTA
This sequence comes from Streptococcus sp. FSL R7-0248, assembly GCF_037967965.1. Classification (NCBI taxonomy): domain Bacteria; kingdom Bacillati; phylum Bacillota; class Bacilli; order Lactobacillales; family Streptococcaceae; genus Streptococcus; species Streptococcus sp. FSL R7-0248. The sequence continues at coordinate 21,243 of NZ_CP150201.1, read as the reverse complement.
CGGAGAATGGGGGATTCGAACCCCCGCGCCAGTTACCCGACCTAACGATTTAGCAAACCGTCCTCTTCAGCCTCTTGAGTAATTCTCCAATATGGGCACGAGTGGAATCGAACCACCGACCTCACGCTTATCAGGCGTGCGCTCTAACCATCTGAGCTACGCGCCCAAGCAAATGCTTGGCTATAATATCCAAATAAAGCGGGTGACGAGAATCGAACTCGCGACAACAGCTTGGAAGGCTGTAGTTTTACCACTAAACTACACCCGCTTAATAAAATGGCGCGAGACGGAATCGAACCGCCGACACATGGAGCTTCAATCCATTGCTCTACCAACTGAGCTACCGAGCCATATTGCGGGAGCAGGATTTGAACCTACGACCTTCGGGTTATGAGCCCGACGAGCTACCTAGCTGCTCCATCCCGCGTTAATTATAAGGAGGATGTGGGATTCGAACCCACGCACGCTTTTACACGCCTGACGGTTTTCAAGACCGTTCCCTTCAGCCGGACTTGGGTAATCCTCCAAATATTATAATTAATATATGGACCTTGTAGGACTCGAACCTACGACCGCTCGGTTATGAGCCGAGTGCTCTAACCAGTTGAGCTAAAGGTCCAAGAAATCCATATATATAGCGGCGAAGGGGATCGAACCCCCGACCTCCCGGGTATGAACCGGACGCTCTAGCCAGCTGAGCTACACCGCCATAAATCGGGAAGACAGGATTCGAACCTGCGACCCCTTGGTCCCAAACCAAGTGCTCTACCAAGCTGAGCTACTTCCCGATAAAATGCACCCTAGAGGAGTCGAACCTCTAACCGCCTGATTCGTAGTCAGGTACTCTATCCAGTTGAGCTAAGGGTGCTCATTATTTTATTATGCCGAGGACCGGGATCGAACCGGTACGAAAGTTTCCTTTCGCAGGATTTTAAGTCCTGTGCGTCTGCCAGTTCCGCCACCCCGGCTCCTCAAGCGAACGACGGGATTCGAACCCGCGACCCCCACCTTGGCAAGGTGATGTTCTACCACTGAACTACGTTCGCATTTTATGCCGGCTACATGACTTGAACACGCGACCCTCTGATTACAAATCAGATGCTCTACCAACTGAGCTAAGCCGGCTAACTTTTCTAATGCGGGTGAAGGGACTTGAACCCCCACGCCGTTAAGCGCCAGATCCTAAATCTGGTGCGTCTGCCAATTCCGCCACACCCGCATATATGACCCGTACTGGGCTCGAACCAGTGACCCATTGATTAAAAGTCAATTGCTCTACCAACTGAGCTAACGAGTCTCAAATATTTCTACTTGAACGGTCCCGACGGGAATCGAACCCGCGATCTTCGCCGTGACAGGGCGACGTGATAACCGCTACACCACGGGACCTATGGGAGTTAACGGGATCGAACCGCTGACCCTCTGCTTGTAAGGCAGATGCTCTCCCAGCTGAGCTAAACTCCCTTTGTGCTAAGCGACTACCGTATCTAACAGGGGGCAACCCCCAACTACATCAGGCGTACTAGGGCTTAACTTCTGTGTTCGGCATGGGAACAGGTGTATCTCCTAGGCTATCGTCACTTAACTCTGAGTATTCTCAACTCAAAATTGAATATCTATACTGTATCAAGAAACCAAATCGTTGTCAATATGTCTCAGTTACTTTCTTTGGATAAGTCCTCGAGCTATTAGTATTAGTCCGCTACATGTGTCACCACACTTCCACTTCTAACCTATCAACCTGATCATCTCTCAGGGCTCTTACTGATATAAAATCATGGGAAATCTCATCTTGAGGTGGGCTTCACACTTAGATGCTTTCAGCGTTTATCCCTTCCCTACATAGCTACCCAGCGATGCTCTTGGCAGAACAACTGGTACACCAGCGGTAAGTCCACTCTGGTCCTCTCGTACTAGGAGCAGATCCTCTCAAATTTCCTACGCCCGCGACGGATAGGGACCGAACTGTCTCACGACGTTCTGAACCCAGCTCGCGTGCCGCTTTAATGGGCGAACAGCCCAACCCTTGGGACCGACTACAGCCCCAGGATGCGACGAGCCGACATCGAGGTGCCAAACCTCCCCGTCGATGTGAACTCTTGGGGGAGATAAGCCTGTTATCCCCAGGGTAGCTTTTATCCGTTGAGCGATGGCCCTTCCATGCGGAACCACCGGATCACTAAGCCCGACTTTCGTCCCTGCTCGAGTTGTAGCTCTCGCAGTCAAGCTCCCTTATACCTTTACACTCTGCGAATGATTTCCAACCATTCTGAGGGAACCTTTGGGCGCCTCCGTTACCTTTTAGGAGGCGACCGCCCCAGTCAAACTGCCCGTCAGACACTGTCTCCGATAGGGATAACCTATCTGGGTTAGAGTAGCCATAACACAAGGGTAGTATCCCAACAACGCCTCACTCGAAACTGGCGTCCCGAGGTCATAGGCTCCTACCTATCCTGTACATGTGGTACAGATACTCAATATCAAACTGCAGTAAAGCTCCATGGGGTCTTTCCGTCCTGTCGCGGGTAACCTGCATCTTCACAGGTACTAAAATTTCACCGAGTCTCTCGTTGAGACAGTGCCCAAATCATTACGCCTTTCGTGCGGGTCGGAACTTACCCGACAAGGAATTTCGCTACCTTAGGACCGTTATAGTTACGGCCGCCGTTTACTGGGGCTTCAATTCATACCTTCGCTTACGCTAAGCACTCCTCTTAACCTTCCAGCACCGGGCAGGCGTCACCCCCTATACATCATCTTACGATTTAGCAGAGAGCTGTGTTTTTGATAAACAGTTGCTTGGGCCTATTCACTGCGGCTGACCATAAGTCAGCGCCCCTTCTCCCGAAGTTACGGGGCCATTTTGCCGAGTTCCTTAACGAGAGTTCTCTCGCTCACCTGAGGCTACTCGCCTCGACTACCTGTGTCGGTTTGCGGTACGGGTAGAGTATAATTAACGCTAGAAGCTTTTCTCGGCAGTGTGACATCACTAACTTCGCTACTAAACTTCGCTCCCCATCACAGCTCAATGTTATAGATATAAGCATTTGACTCATATCACACCTCACTGCTTGGCCAGACACTTCCAATCGTCTGGTTTAGTTAGCCTACTGCGTCCCTCCATCACTATATACTCTAGTACAGGAATATCAACCTGTTGTCCATCGGATACACCTTTCGGTCTCTCCTTAGGTCCCGACTAACCCAGGGCGGACGAGCCTTCCCCTGGAAACCTTAGTCTTACGGTGGACAGGATTCTCACCTGTCTTTCGCTACTCATACCGGCATTCTCACTTCTATGCGCTCCAGCACTCCTCACGGTACACCTTCTTCGCACATAGAACGCTCTCCTACCATACCTATAAAGGTATCCACAGCTTCGGTAATATGTTTTAGCCCCGGTACATTTTCGGCGCAGGGTCACTCGACTAGTGAGCTATTACGCACTCTTTGAATGAATAGCTGCTTCTAAGCTAACATCCTAGTTGTCTGTGCAACCCCACATCCTTTTCCACTTAACATATATTTTGGGACCTTAGCTGGTGGTCTGGGCTGTTTCCCTTTCGACTACGGATCTTAGCACTCGCAGTCTGACTGCCGATTATATCTCGTTGGCATTCGGAGTTTATCTGAGATTGGTAATCCGGGATGGACCCCTCACCCAAACAGTGCTCTACCTCCAAGAGACTTAACATCGACGCTAGCCCTAAAGCTATTTCGGAGAGAACCAGCTATCTCCAAGTTCGTTTGGAATTTCTCCGCTACCCACAAGTCATCCAAGCACTTTTCAACGTGCCCTGGTTCGGTCCTCCAGTGAGTTTTACCTCACCTTCAACCTGCTCATGGGTAGGTCACATGGTTTCGGGTCTACGACATGATACTAATGCGCCCTATTAAGACTCGGTTTCCCTACGGCTCCGTCTCTTCAACTTAACCTCGCATCATATCGTAACTCGCCGGTTCATTCTACAAAAGGCACGCTCTCACCCATTAACGGGCTCGAACTTGTTGTAGGCACACGGTTTCAGGTTCTATTTCACTCCCCTCCCGGGGTGCTTTTCACCTTTCCCTCACGGTACTGGTTCACTATCGGTCACTAGAGAGTATTTAGGGTTGGGAGATGGTCCTCCCAGATTCCGACGAGATTTCTCGTGTCTCGCCGTACTCAGGATACTGCTAGGTATAAAGACTATTTCGAATACGAGGCTATTACTCTCTTTGGCCTACCTTCCCAGGTAGTTCTTCTATAATCTTTAAGTCCACGTTGCAGTCCTACAACCCCGAAGAGTAAACTCTTCGGTTTGCCCTCTTGCCGTTTCGCTCGCCGCTACTAAGGCAATCGCTTTTGCTTTCTCTTCCTGCAGCTACTTAGATGTTTCAGTTCACTGCGTCTTCCTCTACATTACCTTAACAGTAATGAGTGACAGGCATTACCTGCCGGGTTCCCCCATTCGGACATCTCTGGATCATTGCTCACTTACAGCTCCCCAAAGCATTTCGTCGTTAGTCACGTCCTTCATCGGCTTCTAGTGCCAAGGCATCCACCGTGCGCCCTTATTAACTTAACCTTATTTTGGTCTTTCGACCTAACTCATTAAATATTCACAGCGTTTCGGTTTATTTTCTTGTTACTATCTATATGTAATTAATTACATATGGAATTTGATATAGATATTCAATTTTCAATGGACAATACTTGAATCTTTCGATTCAATGGAGCCTAGCGGGATCGAACCGCTGACCTCCTGCGTGCAAAGCAGGCGCTCTCCCAGCTGAGCTAAGGCCCCACAAGACCTCTCAAAACTAAATAAGAAACTCAAGTACATTCCGTTTTTCCTTAGAAAGGAGGTGATCCAGCCGCACCTTCCGATACGGCTACCTTGTTACGACTTCACCCCAATCATCTATCCCACCTTAGGCGGCTGGCTCCAAAAGGTTACCTCACCGACTTCGGGTGTTACAAACTCTCGTGGTGTGACGGGCGGTGTGTACAAGGCCCGGGAACGTATTCACCGCGGCGTGCTGATCCGCGATTACTAGCGATTCCGACTTCATGTAGGCGAGTTGCAGCCTACAATCCGAACTGAGATTGGCTTTAAGAGATTAGCTTGCCGTCACCGACTCGCAACTCGTTGTACCAACCATTGTAGCACGTGTGTAGCCCAGGTCATAAGGGGCATGATGATTTGACGTCATCCCCACCTTCCTCCGGTTTATTACCGGCAGTCTCGCTAGAGTGCCCAACTGAATGATGGCAACTAACAATAGGGGTTGCGCTCGTTGCGGGACTTAACCCAACATCTCACGACACGAGCTGACGACAACCATGCACCACCTGTCACCGATGTACCGAAGTAACTTTCTATCTCTAGAAATAGCATCGGGATGTCAAGACCTGGTAAGGTTCTTCGCGTTGCTTCGAATTAAACCACATGCTCCACCGCTTGTGCGGGCCCCCGTCAATTCCTTTGAGTTTCAACCTTGCGGTCGTACTCCCCAGGCGGAGTGCTTAATGCGTTAGCTGCGGCACTGAATCCCGGAAAGGATCCAACACCTAGCACTCATCGTTTACGGCGTGGACTACCAGGGTATCTAATCCTGTTCGCTCCCCACGCTTTCGAGCCTCAGCGTCAGTTACAGACCAGAGAGCCGCTTTCGCCACCGGTGTTCCTCCATATATCTACGCATTTCACCGCTACACATGGAATTCCACTCTCCCCTTCTGCACTCAAGTTTGACAGTTTCCAAAGCGAACTATGGTTGAGCCACAGCCTTTAACTTCAGACTTATCAAACCGCCTGCGCTCGCTTTACGCCCAATAAATCCGGACAACGCTCGGGACCTACGTATTACCGCGGCTGCTGGCACGTAGTTAGCCGTCCCTTTCTGGTAAGCTACCGTCACAGTGTGAACTTTCCACTCTCACACTCGTTCTTGACTTACAACAGAGCTTTACGATCCGAAAACCTTCTTCACTCACGCGGCGTTGCTCGGTCAGGGTTGCCCCCATTGCCGAAGATTCCCTACTGCTGCCTCCCGTAGGAGTCTGGGCCGTGTCTCAGTCCCAGTGTGGCCGATCACCCTCTCAGGTCGGCTATGTATCGTCGCCTAGGTGAGCCGTTACCTCACCTACTAGCTAATACAACGCAGGTCCATCTTGTAGTGGAGCAATTGCCCCTTTCAAATAAATGACATGTGTCATCCATTGTTATGCGGTATTAGCTATCGTTTCCAATAGTTATCCCCCGCTACAAGGCAGGTTACCTACGCGTTACTCACCCGTTCGCAACTCATCCAAGAAGAGCAAGCTCCTCTCTTCAGCGTTCTACTTGCATGTATTAGGCACGCCGCCAGCGTTCGTCCTGAGCCAGGATCAAACTCTCATTAAAAATTTAATAATTGTTCGAGCGTTAACTCATTACCGTCATCTGACGATTTATTCTTGTAAATTGACAGGTTATAATTTCTTCTATCATAACCCTGCACTTGGTTTCTTATTCAGTTCTCAAAGGTCTTTGTCTCTCTTAAGACAACTCCTATATTCTAGCAAATCTAGAATAGTTTGTCAACACTTTTTTCGAAGTTTTTTTACTTCTCGTGTTCGCCGCCCCTTCCGAAACAGCTTATTTATAATATCATCTCTGACTTACCTTGTCAATAATTTGCAGTGATTTTAATTTTCTTTTTTTTATAATGCTTTTTAATGGTATTTTTTCTCTCGATTTTACTTAAAAAAAAGAAGAGTAGAACTCCTTACTCTTCTTCATCTTTATTTTTATTTTCAATTCTTTCTTTGACTTCGTCGTAAGATAAGGCATGATTATCTTCTTCTGAGTCTCCAAGAGAATCCTCCGGCATCTTACCAGTCTCATAAATTGACTTGATTTGTGCAGCATCGAGTGTTTCATACTTAAGTAAAGCTTCTGCAATGAGAGCATGTGTTTCTCGGTTTGCATTGATAATTTCAGCTGCTTTGTCATGTGCCTCAACTAAAAGTGATCGAATTTCTTCGTCAATAAGTTGAGCTGTATGAGCTGAGTAAGACTTATCTGTAGTAAATTGTCCTGGATTCATCGCATGATTACCTTCATATTGGACTGGTCCAAGTTTTTCGCTCATACCATATTCAGTAACCATTGCACGTGCCAACTGTGTCGCTTGCTCAAAGTCATTTGAAGCACCTGATGTTTGAACGTTGAAAATAATTTCTTCTGCAACACGTCCACCCATAAGACCTGCCAATTGTTCTTTTAGCTCATCTTTAGATGACAACATCTGATCCTCTTTTGGTAGAGAAATCATATAACCACCTGCGCGACCTCGTGGAACAATAGTAACCTTGTGAACATCACGAGCGCTAGAAAGTGTTAAACCAACAATTGTATGACCCGCTTCATGGTAAGCCACAACTTTACGTTCGTGTTCTGAAACTTGGCGGTCTTTCTTAGATGGTCCAGCAATAACACGATCCTCTGCTTCGTCGATATCACTAGCATCAATTCTAGTCTTACTACGTCGTGCAGCAACTAGAGCTGCTTCATTCAAGACATTCTCCAAGTCTGCTCCAACAAAACCTGGAGTTTGTTGAGCAACAACTTTAAGGTCAACATCTTCAGCCAATGGTTTATTCTTAGCATGGACTTTCAAGATAGCCTCTCGGCCTTTTACATCTGGGCGACCAACAAGAACTTTACGGTCAAAACGGCCTGGACGCAGGAGGGCTGGATCAAGAACATCACTACGGTTGGTTGCAGCAATGACAATGATATTCTCATTTCCATCAAAACCATCCATTTCAATCAACAGTTGGTTAAGGGTTTGTTCGCGTTCGTCGTTACCACCGCCCATTCCAGTACCACGACGACGCCCAACCGCATCGATTTCATCAATAAAGATAATAGCACGTTCAGCCTTTTTAGCGTCTTCAAAAAGACTACGAACACGACTTGCTCCGACACCGACAAACATCTCTACAAAGTCAGAACCTGAGATACTAAAGAAAGGAACATCTGCTTCACCAGCAACAGCTTTAGCAAGCAGAGTTTTACCTGTCCCTGGAGGACCTTCAAGGAGGACACCTTTAGGAATACGTGCACCCAGTGCCTTATATTTACGTGGATTTTTGAGGAAATCTACAACCTCTACAAGTTCTTCTTTTTCTTCTTCAGCACCAGCCACATCTGTGAAACGAACTTTAATATTCTCTTTTGATTGAGTCTTAGCACGGTTGCGGCCAAAATTCATTGCACCGCGGTTACCGCCCTGATTCATCATGAAAAGGAAGAAAATAGCAATCCCAATCAAAGGTAGGTAACTAAAAAGATATGAAATCCAAGCACCACTTGAACTTTCACGTATCATTTTAACATTAACATCAGCTGCTTCTGATGCTGATTGCAATTTCTGCATGGTTGTTTCATTCTGAAGCACAGTTGACGTAAAGCTACGTGTCTCTGATGATGCACTACCTAAAAATGGTAGACTAAGGTCAGTATCAACCTTTTCAGCCTTTTTGTAGCTACCTTTGACTTCAATGATACTACCGTCTGGCTGATAAGTGATAGATTTTACCTTACCATCTTCAATTTTCTTAACCAACTGTGTGTAAGACAATTGTTGACTTGGGCTTTGGCTTCCTCCTGCAAAGTATTGTACTCCGGTTACAACCGCAATAATAACTATGATGTAGAGAAAAGCGTTCCGTAAGAAGCCATTATTATTTTTATTATTCATAAATTAATTAGACCTTTACTTATTTTGTATAAATTTCTTCTTTTAGGACACCGACATAAGGGAGGTTACGGTATTTTTCATCATAGTCTAGTCCGAAACCAACGATAAATTCATTAGGGACATCATAACATATGTAATCTGCCTCAATATCAACAACACGACCCTCTGGTTTATCAAAAAGAGTTGCGATTTTGACTGAATTGGCTTTACGGTACTTGAACATATCTCGAAGATAAAGGAGCGTACGACCTGTATCAATGATATCTTCAATAAAGATGATGTCTCGTCCTTCAACATTAGTGTCAACATCTTTAAGAATCTTTACTTCACCACTGCTGACAGTTCCGCCACCATAACTTGAAACGACCATAAAGTCCATCTCAATATGGGTATCAATATGTTTGATAAGTTCTGCCATAAATGGAACAGCACCTTTCAAAACACAGACTAGAAGAGGATTTTTCCCCGCATAATCCTCTGTCAGTTGTTGTCCTAGTTCTTTAGTTTTAGCTACGATATCCTCTTGGGAAAAGAGGACTTTTTTTATGTCTTTTTCTAACATTTGGGTTCCCTTTCTCGAAGTCAATATTCTGTTATTATACCACTTTTACTTCAATCATCGTTATTTGAACATGGTATTTGATTAGAAATTCTTATAAATGACTACAGTGCCATAAAGTATAGCATTTTCAGGTTTTTTTTTCAAATAGAGACGCCCAGCAACATAAAGAAAAATAATATGACCATCTTGTTCTCCTACAATGGCTTTTTGACGATCCTTCTCTAAAATCTTATTGTCTATAAACAGTCGTCTTAATTTTTTATGGTGACTACCAAGGTCAATCTTATCGCCTTCTTTTCTATGACGAATCACTATTGGGGCATCTGACCAAATACTAATAGCATCTGTGTTAGAAACGTCATTGAATTCTGAAAAAGTCAAGGTATAATCCTCAAACTCAACAGATTTTCCAAATTCTAAGAGACAAGGAGGCGATAAAGAAATAGACGCTTCTTTCCTTATCAAGAAATATGTCTGTGTTTTTACTAGTTCATAACCATTTTTTAGGGGCATCTTTCCTGAAGCGTTTTTCCTTAGATAACTTATCAATTGATTAAATTGACCTTTAGAAAGCTGCAAATCAGGAAAGGAGTCTAAATAATTCTGAAGAAGAAAGAGCTGGACAGCATCTGACTGTTGCTGAAAAACAGATAAATCAGTGATACTAATATCCTTTGTTAACTCTCCTAGAGCTTGCTCCATAAGGCCAATCTCCTCGGCTAAAAGACAAAGGTGCTCCTTAATTTTAGGATTTTCCTGAGATAAAGTAGGAAGATAGGACAGTCTGATGCGATTCCGAAGGTAGGCTAGTGAAGTATTACTCCTATCCTCAAAATGGAAAGTTACGGGAAGCTGAGCTTTCGTAAGATGCAAAAAGGGACGAATAATCTGACCAGTGCCAAATGGTCTGATAGCTGAAATTCCTGTCAGGTGTCTTAAACGACTTCCTCTCAATAGTCTCATAAAAATTGTCTCTGCCTGATCATCTGCATGATGGGCTGTTACAAGAGCAGAGTAATCATAATCTTTCATGAGCTGCTTAAAAAACTCATAGCGAAAGGTACGGGCAGCATTTTCTGAAAACTTTCCTGAGAATGCACTATAGTGAAAAGGGACCTTGTGTTCCTCTGCCCAATGACGTAAATACGCTTCTTCATGCTCCGACTCTTGTCGTTGTTTATGATTAACGTGAGCAATCCCCAACTGAATATCCAAATCTTTTTGATGGTTATACAAAAAGTGCAGCAAACTCATAGAGTCTGCTCCACCTGATACTGCTACTAAAATTTTCTTGTGCCGGTTAAAATAACCCTTGGCTTGCATCATTTGCAACAATTTTTGTGTCATTATTTCAAAATTCCATAAACATCATCTGCAATTGAGGTGATTTTGTCATAGCCTTCTTTATCCGTAAAAATCGATAAAATAAAGGGAGAATCTGCATAAACAATAGCGACGTCATGTTTAAAGTCGTAGGCATCACCAATTTTATGAGCGACGGGAACATCAATGTTTTTGGAAATACGTTCGCCATCATAGTCCGTACTTGAAAGATAATTGATAATATCACCATTTTGTCTATAAACAGCCTCCATCAAAGTACCTGCGGCTCTAGCAGTCAACTCCTTTTTATCCATATTCCACGAGGTCGCTGCGGCTTTATCTACTGATTTTTGGAAGGCTTTATCATACTGATTGGCTACATAATAACCTAATATATTTGTCGCTACATTATCTGAGTTTTGGGCTACAGCCTTCAACAGATTTTCTAAGCTATAATTTTTATCATCAGGCATCTTACTAATCTTTCCAGAACCATCTGGATCATAAGCACCTGGAAAACCATTCACAGCAGAGGTATATTGATACTCATCTGATAATCCTAATTTCTCTTGAGACAGACGTTCCTGTGCATAGTAGAGTACACCAAGCTTCGCTACGCTAGCTGCATACATGCTTTTTTCGTCATTGATAGCAGCTACTCGGTTCGTATCAAGCTGTTTAACATAAACTGAAATGCGCTCTTGATTGTTATACTTCTCATTAAGAACTTTTTGAACAGACTCGATGCGATTATCAGTCGTTGATAAATCAGAAGCATTAATCCACCCCTCTCCGTCTACCAAATAGTAGGTCCCTGCATGCGTCTGAGCTGCTTGGCTAACCTTAATAGGTTTGAAACTAGCGAGTTTAGAGTCAGCTTTTTCGGTTCCTAACACGTAAGGTTCTTTGTATACCGTTAAACCATCTTTAGTCCAGAAGGTCATATCTACTGGTTTTTGATTATAGATACTATCATCCACAATTGATTTCTGACTAGCGGCTACATAATCACCATCTTGAAGTTGGAAAACAGGTTCACCTTTTGCGTTCCAAAAAATAGCAGAAATCGATAGTTTGGTATCCGCTTGGATACTGGTTTTAAATTCGGTTAATTCCTTGTTCTTATAAGTTAGGATATTTGTTATCGTTCTTGGATTTTTAGGAATCTGTTTAAATTGACTCAAGCTAGCTGTAGTATTTTGAGTCAATTTTTGAACCTGTTTTGGGGTCAGAGCTAACTCCTTCTCCATAGGAAGTAGGACTAGAGGGCTAGAAGATACAAGCACAACAGTTGCAGCTATTAAGAGCTTTTTCATGCTTGTTTCTTCACCTCCTCTTTCCTCGGTAATTCCGTTTTAAGTTGCTGATTTTTTTCTGATAGTTCCTCTAACTTGGCTTCTGAATAGGTTAAAAAAGTTTCTACAGTTTTAAGTAAATCTTTCATTAGGGTAATAAGCTTGGTACAGGATAGATAGACTCTCCTTCACGTGAATAATAATACTTAGCACGCGCATATTTCTCGGCGAAAGCATCATCCTTAAGTTTCTTAGCCAAATCCTTTCGTTCCTTTGTCTGATCTGACAATTTATCATAGTCTTTCTGAAGCGACAAGACTTCCTTCTCTTGCTGTTTGATGTTCATATAGGTCTCAACCAGATTGTAGGTTGGCAAGATAAAGAGTAAAACAACCACAAAGAGAATCCACCCCATAAAGCGCTTCCTTTGTTCGTGTTCGGCACGCTCTAATCGTTGCTCTTGATTGGCATTATCAATGTAATCATTCGTAAGCTGTACAATATTAGGCTTCTTGCTCATCTGCTTCAATCCTTGTTTCACTTATAATCTCGTACATTTTTGCCGCATCTTCTTTTTTCGTACTATCTTTCATTTCTAGAACACGGACAGTCAAGAGTTTATTTCCAAAACGAACTTCCACTTGGTCACCAATTTTTAAATCTGTAGATGACTTAGCGAGTACACCATTTACTTTTATACGCCCTTTATCAGCCACTTCTTTAGCCACTGGACGGCGTTTGATAATTCGTGATACTTTTAAATATTTGTCTAATCTCAATGTTACTGTTTCCTTTTCGTTAGGATATCTCTTCTATGATAGCATTTTTTTTAGAAAATAGGGGACTAAAGCCTTTTCAATACAAAAATAAGAGGATCGACACTAGTCGACCCTCTCAGGAGATTTATGAAAAAGAAAAGTTTTAGGATGTTTTATAGTATAGAGAGACTTACTTAAACTTTCCTTAAGCTTCTTTTTTTTCTTTACGTTCTTTGATTTCCATAAATGTCTGTCCAAAAATCTTTAATTCTTCAAGAATTTCATAGTCTTTCTTGTTACGAACATCAAAAGTAATCTCTACTTTCCCCTGGTTATCACTGATTTTTGCTTTTAAATGCGTTTTAGAGATGGCTTCGAAATAATCTTGAGTCAAGAAGAATTTGAGAGAGGCTTTTTCGAAACGAACAGTGATAGTATCGTTCTTACGCTCAACTAATTCTGCAAAGGCAGCATCCAAATAGGCCTTAACCAGACCAATCTCAATGAGATAGGCAACTTGGTCTGGATATTCTCCAAAGCGGTCAATAAGCTCATCTTGAAGGTCTTGATAATCTTTCTGATTCTCAATTTCTCGAATACGCTTATAAATTTCAATTTTTTGGCGCTCGTCAGAAATATAGTCAGAAGGGAGGTAAGCATCAATCTGAAGATTGAACTCTGCATTTCCTTTACGTCGAACTTGAGTTTTACCTTGACGTTTATTGATAGCCTCTTCCAAGAGTTGCGAGTACATTTCGAACCCGACTGAGTCGATGAAACCACTTTGAGAAGCACCAAGAATGTTCCCCGCACCACGAATTGATAAATCACGCATGGCTATTTTGAAACCTGATCCCAGTTCTGTAAAGCCCTTAATAGCATCCAATCGCTTCTCAGAGACTTCCGTCAACACTTTGTCAGGACGATACATGAGATAGGCGTAAGCAATTCGATTACTACGTCCCACACGACCTCTCAACTGATAAAGGGTAGATAAGCCCATATGATCTGCATTCTCAATGAAGAGAGTATTAACGTTGGAGATATCAATCCCTGTCTCGATAATGGTCGTTGCTACCAATACATCGTAATCACCATTCAAGAAATCCAAGAGGGTATTCTCCAACATAACCTCACTCATCTGACCATGAACAAATCCGATACGTGCTTCAGGGACTAGCTCATGTAATTCAGAAACTTTTTGATCAATGGTTTCAACACGATTATAAACATAAAAAATCTGACCACCTCGGTCCATCTCTCTTAATATCGCTTCTCGAATAAGACCAGGATTAGTTTCCATAACATAAGTTTGAACTGGATAACGGTTGGTAGGGGCTGTCTCAATAATCGACAAATCACGAATACCTAGCATAGACATATGAAGCGTACGAGGAATAGGTGTCGCAGTTAGAGTAAGGACATCAACCTTAGCTTTCAACTCCTTAAGTTTCTCTTTATGCTTCACGCCAAAACGTTGTTCTTCATCAATTACTAGCAAGCCTAAGTCAGAAAACTTAACATCTTTAGACAGTAGGCGGTGAGTACCAATAATAATATCAATACGCCCTTTAGCTAGATTTTCAATAGTCTCATTCTGCTCTTTTTTACTTCTAAAACGACTGAGTTCATCTACTTCAACGGCATGATTTTCAAAACGCTCTTTAAAATTCAAATAGTGCTGATGGGCAAGGACCGTTGTAGGAACTAGGATAGCAACTTGCTTTCCATCATTGACTGCCTTGAAGGCGGCACGCATAGCTACCTCTGTCTTACCAAAACCAACATCACCAACCAAGAGACGATCCATGGGTTTGTCTGACTCCATGTCTGCCTTAATTTCCTTGATAGAACGCAATTGATCCTCTGTCTCAGCATAGGCGAAATCATCTTCGAAATCTCTTTGATTATCATCATCTGGTGAAAAAGCAAAACCTTTAAGTTGACTACGCTCAGCGTAAAGTTTTAAGAGATCATCAGCAATATCCTCTACTTGTTTACTTACTTTTTGTTTAGTCTTTTGGAAACGCCCATCATTGAGTTTATTAATTTTAGGCTCTTTTCCGTCCGCTGACACATACTTAGAGAGACTCTCAATCTGCTCAACAGGTAGAGAAATTGTTGCAGCATCCTGATATTGGATGGTCAAGTAGTCACGATGTACCCCTTTAATCTCAATCGTCTCAATACCTTTAAATTGTCCGATACCATGAGTCTGGTGTACAACATAATCACCTTTTTCAAGCTCATTGTAATCTTTTAGACGCTCAGCATTGGAAACGTGACTGGCACGCGCACGACGTTTTACTTTTTTATGGAAAATCTCACGTTCAGTAACCAGAACAAGCTTTTCATCAGCAAAGTAAAAACCATTGGATAAGTTTCCTAGAACTAATTGAGGCTTATGAGGAATCAAATTTCCAAAACTACTAAGTGGTAAATCTAAATCATATTCTTCCAAGGTTTCCTTCAAAGATTTGAGTTGCTTTTCAGACCCCACTTGTAAAATAACTGTAGCCTTATTCTTGGTATAGCGATGTATTTCATCAACTAGAAGTGGAAACTGGTTAAAGAACTCCTGCATAGGATATTGCGTGAATTGATACAACTTATCAAATTTAAGATTTCCCAAGCCCTTATGAAAATTCGAAAAGAAACTAGCTGGCTGATAGTTACGTAAAGTCTTAAATGAATCCACTAAGTAGTTTAGATGACTCAGAGACTTGCCTTGGTGAAGATCCTCAGTTAAAAGATTAGCCACCTCCAATTCAAGACGTCCATGGCGGTCCACTATCTTTTGAAAATCATCAATGAATACAGGAGTTCCTTTGGGAAGGTAGTCAAATAAGGTATAAGCCTTATCATAAAAGAGAGACAAAAACTTACGTAAATCTTTATGACGGTAGCCATCAATCGTAACCGACAGAACTTCCTCAAGGTAAGCCTTATGAGGACCTTCTGCCTTCGAGACCGCACTTTCTAGGGCCTTCTCAGCACGTTGGTAATCCTCTCTTGTTAAGATAATATCATCTGCTGGTGATACGATAACATGCTCTAAATTGTCTAAAGATTTCTGACTATCGCTATCAAACTGACGAATGCCATCAATCTCGTCTCCAAAAAATTCTAAACGGTAGGGGAGCTCTGAAGTCATTTCATAAATATCTAAAATGTCGCCCCTACGACTATACTCACCAGGTGAGAGAACTTGCTCCACTCTTTGGTATCCAATATGAGTCAGATGCTTACTTAGAGCCTCTAAATCATGTTCCTCCCCTAGTGTTAAGTCAATGCGAGAGTCTTTATAAACCTTAGGGTTAGGCAAATGTAACTTAGTACCAACTAAACTCGTGACCAAAACCCCACTGGCCTCTTTATCCATTAAAAAATTAAGACTTTCAAGACGAGAATGGGTCTTTTCTGGTGAAGCGAAGATAAACTCTGCAGCTACTACATCATCTGCAAAAAAAGAATAAACCTTATCCTCTCCTAAGATAGCTGACAAATCTCCTGTCAGTTGCTCAGCTTCATTTTGTGTTGAAGTAACTATTAAAATCTTAGGAACTTGCTCAGAAAGAGCGGATGCCATGACAACTGCCTTGCTGGAACCAGAAAATCCCATGACCAACTGCCTACTCAATAGTGTTACTTTATCACGCCACTCAAGCAATTGATGATTCTTCTCAAAAAGATCTAATAGAGTATTAGCCATTATAACGCCTCATAGTATCTTCGAAATCATTGGTTTTCAGGTAATGATTGAGGGCTGTCTCTACCTTGTCTAAAGTCGGTAAAATTGTGGCATAGTCGTCTTCACTAAATTTTCCAAGGACATGATTAACGACCGACATTCCTTTCTGTGGGCGTCCAATACCAATTTTTATACGGTCAAATTCTTGAGTGCCAGTTTCAGCAATGATAGATTTAATACCATTATGACCACCCGCTGAACCTTTTTGACGAAAGCGCAATTTCCCAACTTCCATATCTAAGTCATCGTAAATGACGATAAAATCCTCCATGGGAATATTGTAATAAGCTAGTAATGCTCTAACAGCTAGACCTGATAGATTCATAAAGGTTGTTGGTTTCACAAAATAAACCTTCTCACCATTTAAAAAGGTCGAAGCCACTTCAGCCTTAAAGGTCCTTTCTTCAGAAAAGGTTAATCCCAGTTCCTTAGCCATTAGGTCAATAGCCATAAAACCAACATTGTGACGTGTCTCACGGTATTTTGAACCAGGATTTCCCAAGCCAACTACTAATTTTGTCATTATTTCTCCTCTTTGATAAACAGCAAAAGGACTGAAAAATACTTTTTCAGCCTTGTGCACTATTTTTTATTTTCTAAACGTTGAAACGGAATTCCATGATGTCGCCATCTTGGACAACGTATTCTTTTCCTTCTTCACGAAGGCGACCAGCTTCCTTAACAGCTTTCTCAGAACCATATTTAATGAGATCATCGTAAGACATGGTTACAGCACGGATAAAGCCTTTCTCGAAGTCAGAGTGGATAATTCCAGCTGCTTGTGGAGCCTTGATACCTCGTTTAAAGGTCCAAGCACGCACCTCTTTTTCACCAGCAGTGAAGTAAGTTCCAAGACCAAGCAAGTGATAGGCTGCGCGTGTCAGTTTATCAACTCCTGATTCTGTCAAACCAAGGTCTTCTAGGAACATCTCCTTATCTTCATCATCCAACTCAGAAATTTCTTCCTCAACACGTGCCGAGATAACAACTACTTCTGCATTTTCAGTCGCTGCAAACTCACGAATTTGCTTCACATAATCAATATCATCAGGATTTGCGACCTGATCTTCATCAACGTTAGCCACGTAAAGCACTGGTTTTGTTGTCAAGAGGAAGAGTCCCTTAACAATTTTTTGCTCTTCCTCAGTAAAATCAATCGTACGTGCAGACTTACCATCTTCTAGAACGGGTTTAATCTTTTGAAGAATGTTAAACTCTGCTACAGAATCTTTATCTTTTTGTGTACGCGCAATTTTTTCGACACGCGCATAACGTTTGTTAATTGATTCAAGGTCAGCCAAAATCAATTCTAGATTGATTGTATCAATATCAGCCATCGGATCTACAAAGGCATCCTCACGCCCTTGTTCACGCATAACGTTTTCATCATCGAAAGCACGAACCACATGGACAATCGCATCTACTTCACGAATGTTCGCCAAGAACTTATTTCCAAGACCTTCACCCTTTGATGCTCCTTTTACGATACCCGCAATATCTGTGAACTCAAATGTAGTTGGAACTGTCTTTTTAGGGGTAATAAGTTCAGTCAGTTTCGTCAAACGCTCATCTGGTACCTCAACCATACCGACGTTTGGATCAATTGTCGCGAAAGGATAGTTAGCAGCTTCCGCACCCGCTTTTGTAATTGCATTGAAAAGAGTTGATTTACCAACGTTTGGCAAACCGACGATACCTGCTGTTAAAGCCATTAATTTATTTCTCCATAAAAAAGTAATTCAGTTAATTATAACACAAAAATTGTTAAAAATAGGCAACTTCCCTTTGAGAATCATAAAAAGGAAAGCAAGGCAAAGAATGCTATAAAGAAGATGATTAGGGACTTTAGAAAGTCTTTATATTGCTAGTGAAGTAATTTTCTTAACATAAAACTCTCGTTATATAGTCTCTCCAACACCTGTTATAAAACCTTCTTAAGTTTCTTCTCGAAATCATGACGACTCATCATGACCACATGATCACAATTCGTACAACGAATCTTAATGTCAGCTCCAAGACGGATTACTTCCCATTCATTAGCTTTTTTTCCTGTTGCTTTGATAGTACAAGCATGTGGTTTTTTCATTTCAACTAAACTTCCAATTTGGTACATAAATTCCCTTTCTAGTAAAAAAGTTATCCACAGTGGATAACTTTTTCGATTTTAGTTTGTTCTTACAGGTGTAATCAATTGAATAAAATTCTCACTGTCATCTGCTGGCGTCAATGTAAATGGACGTACTGGTGAAATGAAACGTACACGGACAGTCTCACTCTTAAGAGCTTTCAAAGCATCTATTAGGTAGGTTGGATTGAAACTAATGACCAAATCACTACCTGAAACATCTTGCACGTCAATATCCTCATTCACCTTTCCGACTTCTGGCGAATTAACATGGGCACTGACACTACCATTAATGATTTCGAGTTTAACGGTACCACTTTGACTAGCATTAGAAATCAAATATGAACGTTCCATAGCAGAACGAAGGCTAGCAGTCTCAAAAACAACTTCTGTTTCAAATGAATCGGACAAGAGACGATTAGTGTCTGGATAATTTCCTTCAAGTAAACGTGTATAGAAAGAAATTGTTTCACTACGGAATAGAATTTGATTTATTGAGAAGAAGACCTCTAAGTTTTCAATATCATCGCTAAAGACTGCCGACAATTCTTTAAGTGAGCGACTTGGGATTACGACATCAAAGTTATCTGCAGAATGCTCCAGAACAAGTTGACGTTGACTCATTCGGTGAGAGTCAGTTGCTACAGCTTTGAGATCTTTATGATTTGAAAGAACAAAGTGAACTCCGGTTAAAATTGGACGACTTTCTTGAGTGCTTGCTGCAAATGAAGTTTCAGCAATGATAGATTTTAACACTTTTGTGTCCATGAGCAATGGTGTCAAGCTATCAACTTCCTGAATACGGGGATATTGTTCAACATCTTTCCCTTTTAAAGTAATCTCTGATTTACCACTCTTCAGTAAAACTTGGTATTGTTCGATTTCTTCAAAAGTAAGGGTAACATCAGGCAAGCTTGAGACAACATTAATGAAAAAGTTTGCTTCCAAAAGGATACTACCTGGCTGTGTAATTAATAGACCTGCATTTTCTTCCGAAACTGAGATACTATTTTCAATTGAGATTTGCCCATTTGATCCTGTCAAATAGATACCATCACTGGTAACTTCGATTTTAATCGTCGATAGAATTGGGATAGCATTTTTAGAAGAAATAGCACGGCGAGTCGTATGAAGTGCTTGTAAGAAATAAGCTTTATTAATCGCAAATTGAATCATGATGCTCCTTTATTTTTATTAGTATTATTTTAGTAGTAGTAGTAGGTCTTGTGGACACTGTGCATAAGTCTACAAAACATAGTTTTATCAAGGCTTTGAACTTGTGCACAGCCTGTGGAAAACTATGAATGATTTTTAATAGTTATCCACAAGTGTCATTTTATCTTGTTTTTGATGGTATCAATTTCAATGCGTAAACTGTCATCTTGGGCAATCATATTTTTGATTTTATTGTATGCATGTAAGACAGTTGAGTGGTCTCTTCCGCCAAATTCTTTTCCAATTTTTGGAAGGGAGTTATCAGTCATTTCACGCGCAAGATACATGGCTACCTGACGTGCCAAGACAATATTTTGTGTTCGTTTAGTTGCCTTAATCTCTTTTACAGTGACATTATAAAATTTCCCTACCTCAGTTTGGATATCCTCAATCGGAATAAGAGTTAACTTAGGACCATCCATTTTACGTGCGCGAATGGCTTCGGCAGCTACCTCAACTGTGATAGTATCTAACTGGCGAACATTGGCAACTAAGCTAATATCTTTTAAGGCCCCCTCCAAGTCACGGACATTTGAATCAAATTGGCCAGCTAAATACTCAATTGTTTCAGGAGGAAAATGATAATCATAGTCCATAATCTTATTAGTAAGAATGGCCACTCGCGTTTCAAAGTCAGGTGGTGTGATATTGACGGTTAACCCCCATTTAAAGCGCGTGACAAGACGCTCTTCCATCTCGTTCAATTGATCTGGATTACGGTCGCTGGTCAGGACAATTTGTTTATTATTATTGTGAAGGACATTGAAAGTATTGAAGAATTCCTCTTGAGTGGCTTGCGTTGATTTTTTAGCCAATGATTGAATATCGTCAATTAAGAGAACGTCCAGATGACGATATTTAAGTTTTAGTTCGTCCATTTTATCTAAACGGATATGTACAACAAATTCATTAATGAAATTCTCTGCAGTGATGTATTTAATGCGTGCTTGAGGATTATCATGTAAGACCTTGTTTCCAATGGCATTGAGCAAGTGAGTTTTCCCGAGACCAGGTCCTCCGTAAATAAATAGAGGGTTATAAGTAGCTCCTGGTGAATCAGCTACAGCTAAAGATGCAGCAACTGACCAACGATTTTCATCCCCTTGGATAAAATTATCAAAGGTATACTTACTATTTAAGTCTGAGTCCAATGTAGGAAGAGCAGGGGTCTGCTGTTCCTTTTTATTACCAAAGTCATTATTTGCTACAGTTGAATTTGCCTCGTTTATGAGTGCTTCGTCAAAGACGTACTCAACTTTTATTTCACTATTATAGGCTTCAAAACCAGCCATCAAAATGAAAGATTGCATATTCTTTTCCCAGAATAGCTTTTTGACTTCTTCAAGCAGAATTGTAGCAACGTTATTTTGAACTTTGATGAGCTTGGTATCTAGGACATAATAATCAAAAGTGGCTTGTGTTAGTTCCTCTTTGGCCAGCTCTAAGAGCTTATTCCAAAAAAAATGCTCTTTTTCGGTCAT